>CAYUKF010000012.1:9816-21047 GCA_964445215.1 uncultured Thiotrichales bacterium | reverse complement strand
TAGGGCATGGTAATCAATGACAGTGCGGTATCGGCATCACCACCCAGGTAAAGGTCTTTGTTTTCTTTATGTTTAATTTGCAAGACTGCTAGCGCTTCAAATTCGTTGTCTTTTATTTTTACGATAGAGACGATTTTGCCAACACTTTCGTTGCTGTTGGTTTTAGAGCTATAAATACCATCGCCTGCTAAAGGTTGTTTTCCACAAACGATATGCAAGTGATACATACGTCGTTTGAGCTTGCCCAGGTGGTGCATACGGGCGACGACCTCTTGGCCAGGATAGCAGCCTTTGTTAAAACTCAAGCCGCCGACCAGGTCAAGGTTCATCATTTGCGGGATAAAAGCACCCTGGGTTTTTTCTATTAATGTTGGCTGACCCTGCTGAATATCGAGTAAGCGCCAGACGCTACTGCCACAGATCAAATTATCTTTCGATAGCGTGCTCCATGCCTGGCCAAGCTGGTTATTATCGCCAATGATTAGGTGGCGAGCTGGCTCGCTATTAAGCCTAGCTAGGATCAGACCGTTATTGTCAATGGCTATGTCGCATGGCGGCAGTGTGGTATTTATAATCAGGTCTGGCCTGTTGTTTGATACTTGCTGAGCAAAACCGATACATTGCAGCTCGCTTGGCTTAAATTCCACTGCGGCCATGAGCACAAACATTTGTAGACGCTTAACGACATTTAATGCAATAGATTGATCTATTAGCACCAGGTATTTATCGGCCAACCGAATCAAGTAAAACAATGCAATGAGTCGGCCTTTAGGGTCACAATAACCGTTGAGTTGTAGTGTATTTTTATCGAGCGCCTCAACATCATTGGTCAGTTGGCCATGAAGAAATTTTTTGGCATCTGCACCATGAACTTCAATGACCTTAAGATTGTTAATTTGGCAAAGCAGGTTTTGCTGGCGAATATCGCTAGTACTATCTGATAAGGCCATGTTGCCGAGAATTTCTGGATACTGCTTATTGCTCATAGGTCAGAGTGCTCTAGTTTGTTATGCTGTACGGGAAGTATTAGCAGTATCAATAATACGGAATATTAATCAAGATGTGTAACAAAATAAAATCCACTTTGAGAGGGTTACTCGGCACATGGATTTGCAACGCCCAGTCTTTTTAAAGCTGTCCCAAATTCATTTCCCGGCAATGGCCTGGGTGTCGATTTTGCATCGCGTTGCGGGCGTCATATTGGCCATCGCGATGCCATTGGTGGTCTATTTTCTGTCTGTTTCGCTCGAAAGTAGAGACAGTTATCAGCAGCTGTTGAACTATCTGCTAACAATACCCATCAAGTTGATGCTAGTGCTTGTCTTATGGGCATTTGGCCATCATGTGTTCGCTGGTTTTCGCCTACTATTTATCGATTTTTATGGTCGACCAGTGCAAGGTCGGAACTCGGCGCGTGCAGTGCTTATACTCAGCGCCTTGAGTTTGATTTTGGCTGCCCTGGTGGTATTGCTATGATCACCTCAATACTAGGCATGCGCGCTTGGTTATTACAACGACTGACAGCAGTTTTTATGCTGGCCTGTTTTGTTGTGGTTATTCTTTATTTCTTGGTATCACCACCACAGAGCTATGCCCAATGGCGTGGGATGCTCACTGCCACGCCGGTAGCGTTATTGAGCATTCTATTTTTTATAGCCATATCGCTGCATGCGTGGATAGGGTTACGTGATATTGTTGTTGATTATGTGCATCGTTTTTCTCTTCGAGTATTACTACTTGGCTTGATCTTCACTGTGTTGTTTGGCCAGACCCTTTGGTTGTTCTTAGTCTTATTAAAGGCGATGTAGCCTGGGGGCGCGTCATTATGAGTTTGATGGTATGAGTAGTAATATTGCCAATATTCCACGGCGCCGTTTTGATACTTTAGTTATCGGTGCCGGTGGTGGTGGCCTGCGTGCCGCCTTGCAGTTAGCGCGCGCTGATGTGACAGTTGCAGTCGTATCTAAGGTTTTTCCAACACGATCACACACGGTTGCTGCTCAGGGTGGTGTTAATGCCGCGTTAGCCAATGTGACAGCAGATAACTGGCATTGGCATATGTACGACACGATAAAAGGCAGCGATTACCTGGGCGATCAAGACGCTATTGAATACATGTGCCGTGCGGCGTCACGCATGGTGATTGAGCTAGAGCATATGGGTGTGCCGTTTTCGCGTTTAGACAACGGCAAGATTTACCAACGGCCGTTTGGTGGTCAAAGCCAAGATTTCGGTGGTGATCAGGCATCGCGTACGTGCGCTGCCGCTGACCGTACCGGGCATGCGATTTTGCACACGCTCTACCAACAAAATCTCAAGTCAAAGACGCATTTCTTTGACGAATACTTCGCCATCGATCTCATCCGTGATAAAGAACAAAACGTGTTGGGTGCCCTGGTGCTTGAAATTGAAACCGGTGAGTTGCTGATTATTGAAGCTAAGACAACGTTAATTGCCACCGGTGGCGTTGGCCAGTTATTTCGTACCAATACCAATGCCCGCATTAACACCGGTGACGGCATGGCCATGGCATTACGCTCGGGTATTCCGCTACAGGATATGGAATTCTTTCAATTTCACCCAACGGGTATCGCTGGCAAAGGTATGCTTATCTCCGAGGGAGTACGCGGTGAGGGTGGTTACCTGGTTAATGCAGAGGGTGAGCGCTTTATGCAGCGCTATGCGCCACATGCCAAAGACCTTGCCAGTCGTGATGTGGTCAGCCGTGCCATTGCCACTGAAGTGCGTGAAGGCCGTGGTTGTGGTGAAAACAAAGATTATGTCTTACTAAAACTCGATCACCTTGGTGCCGAACTTATCAAGCAGCGTTTGCCTGGTATTCGTGATACGGCAATGACTTTTTTGGGTATTGATCCCATCGATAATCCCATACCAGTATTTCCAACAGCCCACTATACAATGGGCGGCATTCCTACCAATCGTTATGGTCAAGTTATGTCGTCGGTGGCGGGTGGTGCTGAGGAAGCGGTGCCAGGATTGTATGCAGCGGGGGAATGTGCCTGTGTGTCGGTGCATGGCGCCAATCGGTTGGGTGGCAATTCTTTGTTAGATATTATTGTTTTTGGTCGTGCGGCTGCCAATCATATTATCGCTTATCTTAAGGAAAATCGTCATCATAAGGCATTTGATGATAACGGTATTGCAGCATCTTTAGCACGGTTAGCGCATTGGGATAGAAAGGGCGAAGGTGAGACAGTTGCTGGATTAAGAAGCGAATTACAGGCAGCGATGGAAGAATATTGTGGTGTCTTTCGCACTGAAGTTGTTTTGCAGCTTGGTGTCGATAAGGTTAAAACTATTAAGCAGCGTTTATCAGATGTCACTTTACAGGATCATAGCAAGGTCTTTAATACCGCGAGAATTGAATTGCTGGAATTAGAAAATTTAGTTGATATTGGCTTAGCAACCGTTGAGTCTGCATTGGCACGTTGCGAAAGCCGTGGAGCACATTCTCGTATTGACTATCCGCAGCGTGATGATACGCACTGGCTTAAGCATTCGCTCTACCATCTTAAAGAAGGTGTTGTCGATTATAAGCCGGTAAGGATGAAGCCAGTCTCTGTGGCTTCATTTCCGCCGAAAGAGCGAGTGTACTGATGGAAATACGTATATACCGCTATAACCCTGAAACTGATGATTCGCCCTATATGCAGAATTATCAGCTTGACAGCATAGCTGACGACGCAATGTTGCTCGATGTATTAAAAGCAATAAAAGTGCAGGATGAAACGCTCAGTTTTCGACATTCCTGTGGTGAAGGGGTGTGTGGTTCGGATGTAGTCAATGTTAATGGCCGCAATGTATTGAGTTGTATTACTGCGGTGAGTGACTTAAAGCAGCCAATCGCTATACGACCGTTACCGAGTATGCCAGTAATTCGTGATTTGGTGGTGGATATGAGTCAGTTTTATCACCACTATCGTGCCGTTGATCCACACCTTATCGTGCACGACCCCGTGCCAGAAGAAGAATTTTTACAAACACCTGCGCAGCGTGAAAAACTTGATGGTTTGTATGAATGCATACTGTGTGGCGCTTGTACTACGTCATGCCCGTCGTTTTGGTGGAACCCTGAACGTTTTCGCGGGCCAGCAGCATTGTTGCAGGCCTATCGTTTTGTTGCCGATAGCCGCGACCAAGGTACAGCAACGCGCTTAAGCGCATTGGATGGCCCTTATCGTTTGTTTCGTTGCCATACTATTATGAATTGTGTTGATGTTTGCCCTAAAGGTTTAAACCCCACACATGCGATTAGCGAGCTAAAGAAACAAATGCTCAAAGACTCGATTTAAAATAATGGAGCTGTCACGTTTACGTTGGCGCTGTCGTCGTGGTATGGCCGAGCTGGATGAGCTGCTGGATAATTTCCTTGATCGTGGCTACATAGATTTAACGAGTGAGCAGCAACAGTGTTTTGAGAAATTACTTGAGCACACAGATAATATATTACTCGACTATTTAATGTTAAAAACACGCTCTATGGACAGAGAAACTAACCATGTCATCGAACGGATACGCGCTGCCCTTACGTCTTGATATAGGCGCATCACAGCAATTACGACTCAGTATAATATTTGTTCACGCGTGGGCGATATTTGTTGTGTTAGGTCTGTCGGCCAGCAACTATATTGTGGCATTATTGTTGGTCTTGGTTTTAGTCAGCTTGTGTTATTACCTTTATCGTTATCGAGTCGGTGGGGCACACATGCCAAGTAGTATTTTATTGAGAGATGCGGGTATAGTGCGAGTAGAATTTTTGACTGGACAGGGTCGTCGAAGCAAACGAGCTGAAATTAGCGGCGACAGTTATTTGCATCCCTGGCTGGTGATATTGAATCTCAGGTTTGCTGATGGCAAGAGGCTTTCAATTCCTCTACCTAGAGACAGTCTTGACCATAATCAACATCGGCAATTACGTGTTTACTTACGTTTGCAGCAATATCGCCTGACAGTAGAAAAACTGCCAAAGCAGTCGCTTTAGTTATTTGGATTGGGTTAGATGTGCTGTTTTACCTTGATGGCGATTGTGCCGACGCCTAGAAAAGTGACACCCATGAGGACGAGCGTGACCGGCCAACCCAATGAATTTGCGAAATGCTCTGCGGAGTAATACCCAATGAAGCCGAGCATAGCAATGACAGTGGTTAACAACAGTGCCCGGCTTTGTAGCACTACACAGACATAGAGTATAGACACCGTTACTGCAAGATAGAGAAGTTCAACGGACGTGTTCTGGATGAGGTCGAACAAACCACTATAGGCTATAATCGAACCAATGAAATAGCCGAGGCCTATCAGACGCGGATAGCGCCCCGTCTTCTGCAAACCGTAAGCAGTTAACATCACGCACACGCCAATGATCAGACCCGCCCAGTTAGAGGCGGTGTAAATTGCTATGCGGTCGAATAGGCCACTGTTCAACCAGAATATCCCAATAAACAAAGCGGGTTCTACGAGCACACGATGAGGTGTTTTTTCAAGTGCAGTGCCAACCAGGAACAATGAGGCACCAAGAACAATTGCGATATACGCGATTGGGACACCGAGCATATCGAGACCTGTATGTATAAATCCATAAACAAAAAAGAGTGCAGTAAATGCCAGTACCGTGCGTCGGTATTTGCTGAACAATACGCCCTGGTGTAGAGCCATCGTGCCAAATACAAAGAGCATTGCGGCACGCCAGTTGTCTCCGCGTGAGAACACCTCGTGGACGAGTACGAACCAGCCACCGGTCATCATGAACACGCAGGCAAGCGTAAGTGGTAGGATGAGTCTTGGATATTTTTTCTCATGCAAAGCGGAAACTAGAACAATGAGTAGACCGTAGCCAACGCCCAGCGTCATGAAAATTCGCATTGCACTGCCCATACTATCCCAGAACATACCGATATAGGTGCTGATGCCTGCGAGAATGAAAATCGCGCCGAGATAGGTAAGGAGAGTTTTGGTGATATCGCCTTTGCTGCGCTGGGTAGACATAGAACTGGTAGTAGCAGGCGCATGAAAGGCAGTTTCGACTTCGGTGGGCATGATATCGTAAGTGTTCATGAGCTGCGTTATATACTTCAACGCGCCGGGCTTATCGGTTACGCTTGATAGGCCAAGCGCTCCAGCCACCAGCGGCCAAACCCACATGCTGCCGCCAATCAACAATAATATGACGATGAGGGACAATAGCGAAATCATGGTGATACTACCCAGCCGATGAAGCGGGTGCCACTGTTGTAATATGAACCAACGGCATTCGGTAGGCGGATGCTGCGCCATTTTTTCGTCAATATCGCACTATAACGATAGCGTGAGGAATAAAATAGACTGCCGAATGCGCCACCCGAATAGCGACCCCTTCCTAGGCGAAATTCATATCCATCTGGTGCAATACTAGACGAATCAATAGTCAGTTCTTCAAGATCAGGAATATCGATCAGAGTTGTTTTTAAAACTTCCTCGGCAGTAGCTGGTCTTTTCCCAGCTGGAGTAAGGCCGGGTGGCAGCACGATGGCGATCTCCTTCACCGCCCCGGTTTTTGGGTTGTAAAGCCAGAGGCGCGGCTTCCGGTTGCTCTTGCCTTGGTAGGTGACCTGAACCTTCTGTTGTACGACGGATATCTGCACGCCATTCTGGTAATTGTTGTATTCAGTCGCGTAAAGCATGTCGTATTGCGGAGACGCTACCAGTAGAGTGGGTATTCTCGAAATCAGCAGGAATGCTACAACGAGCAACAGCGGTAAACCTAGGCCAAAAGCGATGGTAGGGTTTTCACGGAGGAATAATTTCATACCGATCTTTCCTTAAATAAAGTTATAGGAAATTACGCAATTACATTATTAAACTGTATATCTGATTTTTCTCTCTCACCCTCTGGGTAGTGTAAACTAAATGAGGTGTGACAGTTCGGCCATTATCAGTAACTTCGTAACCATTAAGATGAAAATCATGATATTTTATTTTGATTGCCCAACCGTTTATTCTGCGGCGACTGTGTGTTCGTGAATTCTATATTTCAAGCGAAAGGTAGGTATTTTCAGCAGTATCATTGGTATCTGGATAGTCCAGCGTATAGTGTAGACCACGGCTTTCTTTGCGTGCCATGGCGCAGCGAACGATCAAGTCGGCGACAGTGACTAGGTTACGTAATTCGATAAGATCATTGCTGATGTGGTGACTGGCATAGAAATCGTTGATTTCTTGTTGCAAATTATCGATACGTTTGCGTGCCAGTTTTAAGCGTTTATCACTGCGTACGATGCCCACATAGTCAGACATAACACGACGCAATTCATCCCAGTTATGGCTAATTTCTACAGTTTCCAGTGATGGTGTGACACGACTGGCATCCCACGGTTTAATTTTTTCAGGCTGCTCGGTCTGCGCCACCAAGTGGGTAATATCATCCGCAGCAGCATCTGCCATAACCAAGCATTCAAGCAATGAGTTGCTGGCAATGCGATTTGCTCCGTGCAGTCCGGTGCAGGCGGTTTCGCCAATGGCGTAGAGACCATTTAAGTCAGTGCGGCCATTAATGCTGGCGACAACACCACCACAAAGATAATGTGCGGCAGGTACCACAGGAATAGCCTGCTTGGTCAGGTCAAAGCCAAACTGTTTGCAACGCTCATAGACGGTGGGGAAATGCTCAATGATGAAGTCGGCATCACGGTGACTGATATCTAGGTAAACATAGTCCAGGCCTAGGCGTTTAATTTCATGATCTATGGCTCGTGCAACGATGTCGCGCGGTGCCAATTCACCGCGTGGATCAAATTTATGCAAGAAAGCCTGGCCATCACCTGACTTTCCTGTGTCCGATTTTGTGTTGGGCAGTCTTAATTTTGCACCTTCGCCACGCAGTGCTTCAGTCATTAAAAATGACTTAGCTTCGGGATGATAAAGACAGGTAGGATGAAATTGAATAAATTCCATATTACCAATACGACAGCCTGCGCGCCAAGCCATAGCAATACCATCGCCGGTCGAGACATCCGGGTTACTGGTATAGAGATACACCTTACCGGCACCCCCTGTTGCCAATATGGTAGCTTTGGCACTAAAGACATCGATTTGTCTGCTGCTTTTATTTAACACATAAGTACCGACACAACGATTGTTTTGTTTAATGAGGTCAATGGCAATATGCTCATCAAAGAGATCAATATTGGTCGCATTGCGGGCTTGATCTGCTAAGGTGGTTTCGACAGCATGGCCCGTTGCATCGGCGGCATGAATAATGCGGTGATGACTATGCCCACCTTCCTTGGTTAAATGGTATTCGTTTTTTTTGCCATGTTGCGCATCATTATGCTTGGTAAAGGCGACACCATTATCTATTAGCCATTCAATACTGCGTTTGGCATTTTCAACGACATAGCGTACTGTCTCTTGATTACAGAGTCCTCTGCCAGCAGACAACGTATCGTTGATATGGGACTCGACGGAGTCGTTTTTGTCGAGCACGGCCGATATGCCGCCTTGAGCATAAAGTGTTGAGCTCTCGGTGAGTGAGGCCTTAGCCAACACAGCAACACGTATGTGCTTAGGTAGCCTGAGTGCCAGAGTGAGGCCAGCAGCACCAGCACCCAAAATAACGGCATCATATTGATAGGGTTTCATAGACAGGGACACTATTTATTTGAATTGCGCACACTATATAATAACTGGCGCCGTGGTGGTTATTGTGTGTAGATAAGGAATGGCAGCGAAAGCAAGCTATGATTAGAGGCTTCCATAAACTGTGGGCAATAGTTATCGTTGAGTTAAACTATGTTGTTTATACTCATCAAGGATGATTATGAGTGTGTATCGTGTTAAAGAATTTGGAGTGCGTTGTGAACTCTTATATACCCACACTGTCTAGGAGGGGAATAAGCTGGCGCAAGACCGGGTCGAGGGGATGGCCCCCAAAGGGCGCTGAATGGTTGATGAAGAGTTAGTTGAGAGGGTAAAACAGGGGGACAAGAAAGCATTTGACGCCTTGGTATTAAAGTATCAGCATCGGTTGATTAAACTTATCTCTGGCTATATCCGTGATCAGTCAGAGGTGCATGACGTAGCGCAGGAATCGTTTATTAAAGCGTATCGTGCACTACCGAATTTTCGAGGTGATAGTGCGTTTTATACTTGGCTGTACCGAATAGCAATTAATACAGCAAAAAACTATCTGGTCTCGCAAAAGCGCAAACCAAGGATGATGGATATTGATGATGAAGCATTAAGTGGGCTACATTCACGTCCTGAGTTACACGATATTGCGACACCTGAACGCTTATTGCAACGTGATGAAGTTGAGCAAACGATATTTTCTGCAATCGAAGAATTACCAGAAGATTTGCGAGTAGCGGTAACGTTACGCGAATTAGAAGGTCTGAGTTATGAGGAAATTGCACAAGCAATGGAATGCCCGATCGGCACAGTTCGCTCACGAATATTCAGGGCTCGAGAGTCGATTAATAATCGGCTTGATGGCCTATTAAGGAATTAGGTTAAGAAATTAGGGGCAACGCCCCTTGGTGGTTTAGACAATGAAAAAAGAGTTAGACGAATTAATGTCGGCGATGGTTGATGGTGAACTTGATGCAAATCATCGAAGTCGTGTCACTGATGCGCTGATAGATAATGCCCATGCAAGACAGGCTTGGCAGCGCTACCATCTTATGCGTGACACACTTAGGAATAATTTGCCTGACGAAGTGGCACCTGCATTGTTTAATCGCGTTTGCAATGCGATATCACAGGAGCCCACGTACCAGATTGATGGCCACGCCAAAATTGACAATCATACCAGGGTCGAAAAAAAATCACTGTTCGGTTTTGGCTTTCAGCCTGCATACGGTTTTGTTGCTGCAGCAGCTTTGGTTGTTGCGGTGGTCACCGTGACACAAATAGAGCGTAGTGCTACCTTTGATCTGCCAACATTGGCGCAGTCAGATACTCAGCCGAACACCTCGCCAGAGACGAGGAAATCATTTGTCGTGGCAGCTGATGCGCTGCCAACGGTTAACCATTCGCAACTTTCTGCATATTTAGCTAACCACACCGTTCGTTCACGTAGTTATCCTATGCATGATGGTTTGTTGCCCTATATTCGTTCGGCTAAATTTCAGGATGGGCGTTAGATTCTTTGTTTAGTTTCATGTTTTCTGCAGTCAGTATATAAAGGTATTTTTATTAATCGCTTACGGCTCATCGCTATTATTGCACTGATATTTTGCTGTATGGTTTCTCATTTGGCGCTTGCTAATTCCGCAGTTAATTCCTCGGCGGAAATTAAAAACTGGCTCGAACGCATGTCGATAGCGTCAACAGCACTGAGTTATAAAGGCCGATTTTTTTATAATCGTGATGGTAAGACATCACTGATGGAGATTGTCCATGTTGTAGGTAAAAAAGGTTCACGCGAGCGAATTATAAGCCTTAGTGGTGCAGATCAAGAGTTGATACGTGATCAAAATGGTAATGTCTATTTGATGAACCTTGGGTCACCTCTACTTATTGATCAAGGTGGGCGTGATATTCCTTTAGCAGTACGCATCAATGCTAACCTAGAGCGTCTATTAGAGAACTATACATTTGAGTTGGCTGGAATAGATCGTGTTGCAGGATATAAAAGCCAAATTATGCATATTTCACCTTTAGACAAGCATCGTTATAGTTACCGTCTCTGGGTGGATGTTAAAACTGGTTTTCTGACGCGGTCTCAATTATTGAATGAAAAGGGTGATGTTATCGAGCACATTATGTTCTCTGATATTGAGTTAATGACGAAACCAACCGAGTTATTGTTTGAGGCAGTGTTATACGAACAAGATCTAGCGGTTGCCAGTAAAAATATCGTAGTACCCCAAGGGCACGTAGCACCCCAAAAGCAGGTCTCACAGCAATCAACGACGACTGATAATAAAGAAACATTTTGGGGTATCTCGGGCTCCCCGCTTGGGTTTTGGCGTACGCATAGTCAGGATAAAGTGTCGCTAGGTGAAAAAAAATCGATTGTCTATTTAATGGTTACGGATGGTTTGGCCTCAGTATCGATCTATATTGAACCCTTTAAAAATGCCGATAATAACCTAATAGGCGTATCACGTTCTGGCGCCTTAAGTGCCTATGGCCGTGTTATGGATGAATATCATATTACGGTTGTTGGCGAAGTGCCACCGCTTACCGTAAAACGTATTGGTGATGCTGTTATTCAAACGAGAATGAGCTCGAGG
>CAYUKF010000012.1:8361-9716 GCA_964445215.1 uncultured Thiotrichales bacterium | reverse complement strand
GGCAGGTTCTTGGGGTGACGCATTAATGGAAGAAATCGCGCGCGTAGTTGAGACCGCTGACGGCATTGCCTGGATTGAAAAAGAAAGGCAGACACAATGCGGTGGTTGTAGCTTGCGCAAAGGTTGTGGGTCCGCAGTTTTGGCTCAAGTTTTGGGTGTTCGCCGTAGTAGGGTTCAAGTCATAGACCCATTATCGGTTGGTGTTGGTGATACGGTTATTATTCAGCTCGATTCGGCAGCGTTACTGCGCGGTTCATTTGCAGTGTATATGGCTCCTCTATTCAGTCTTTTCTTTGGTGCAATGCTTGGAAAATACTTTTTTGCCCTCATGTTTGTTCACTATACAGAGGCAGTGACCGCTATTTTTGCATTGCTCGGTTTGTTTTTTGGAGTGTGGTGGTTACGTCGATTTTCGCGGCATATCGCTGAGGATAGTCGCTATCAGCCTGTTATTAGTAGTATTGTTGATGCAGGTGACGTTAGCTTGTCATAGTTAACGTATTTTACTTTGAAGGTCAATATTAAATGAGCGCATTAAAAGTGAAGCAGTTTTCTGTTGTTGGATTTCTTGTATTGCTTATGTCAATACCGATGTTATCGAATGCAGCTCTAGGCGGCTTGCCCGATTTTACTAAATTAGTTGAGCAAGCAGCCCCCGCCGTAGTCAATATAAGTACTCGGCAGAAAATTAAACGTAATTCCGAGCGTAGCAATGGCCACTTAATGCCTGGTTTGCCAGAAGGGAGTCCGTTCAATGATTTTTTTAGACGTTTTCTTGATGAAGAGAGTAACGGTGATAAAGAAAAATCACTGAGAGAATTTCGGCCACGTTCGCTTGGCTCCGGGTTTATTTTTGATAAAGCAGGGTTCGTGCTAACCAATCACCACGTTGTTGATGGGGCGGATGAAGTGATCGTTAGACTGAATGACCGCCGCGAATTTATTGCCGAAGTGATTGGCAGCGATAAACGCAGCGACATTGCGGTATTGAAGATTGATGCCGATGAAGATTTGCCTGTGGTTGAAATAGGCTCCCCTGATGACCTTAAGGTTGGCGAATGGGTGCTTGCGATTGGCTCACCCTTTGGTTTTGATTATACTGTTACCGCAGGTATTGTTAGTGCTAAATCACGTAGCCTGCCGAGTGAAAACTACGTTCCCTTTATTCAAACCGACGTTGCGATTAACCCCGGAAATTCTGGCGGGCCATTGTTTAATCTGAAAGGCCAGGTTGTTGGTGTTAATGCGCAGATCTTTAGCCGTACAGGTGGTTTTATGGGGTTGTCATTTTCGATTCCTATTGACCTTGCCGTTGAAGTGAGTGATCAGTTACGTGATACAGGGGTTGTAACACG
>CAYUKF010000012.1:0-8261 GCA_964445215.1 uncultured Thiotrichales bacterium | reverse complement strand
TTGACCTTGCCGTTGAAGTGAGTGATCAGTTACGTGATACAGGGGTTGTAACACGTGGTTGGTTAGGTGTTTTAATTCAGGACGTGACGCGCGACCTTGCCGAGTCATTTGGTATGAAGAAACCACAAGGCGCTTTGGTGTCACGTGTATTGCCTGATAGCCCGGCAGAAGTGGCAGGCTTTCATGTTGGCGATGTGATAGTGAAATTTGCTGGTCGCTCCTTGCCTGATTCCTCCTCTTTGCCGCCGGTAGTTGGCCGTGTAAAGGTGGGTAATCAGGTTAAAGTTAATATTATTCGCGAAGGAAAACCAAAAGTATTACGTGTGCGGATTGGTGAGTTGCCTAGTGAAGCACAAGCTCGGCCTGCAAGTCTTAACAAGCGCCCACAAAGTGGCACTAAAAATGTTGATCGTATCGGTATTGTTGTGACGGATATGACATCTACGCAACGTAAGCAAGCAGAAGTTGGCAAGCAGGGTATTATCACTAGCGAGATAAGTCGAGGCTCCGCTGCGCGCGCAGGCATTCGCAAAGGCGATATTATTCTTAAAATTGACCAAATTGATGTTAAGAGCGCCAAGCAGTTCCGTAATTTAGTCGATGCGTTGCCAGAGGGGAAATCAGTGCCGTTATTAGTTCAACGCAATGGTGGCCCGCTGTTTTTAGCGCTGAAGGTTGAAGATAGATAAGATGTGTTCGTCATGTTGTGCGGCAAAATTGAGGTAAGGCTTAGAGAAGCTCTGAATAAGTCATGACTCTTTAATTATAATAGGGTTCAGGCGCAATCTACTTCGGCCAGAACACAATCAGAGGTTCCTTAGGTTTAGATGTCGCTAAACCGTAATATCGTTTAAGATGAGCCCTTTTTTAGGGCTCTTCGTTCTTTCCAATGCAGCACATCCGTAACTTTTCAATCATTGCCCATGTTGACCATGGTAAATCGACACTTGCTGACCGCTTTATTCAGATTTGTGGTGGGCTTAGTGAGCGTGAAATGAGTGCCCAAGTACTCGATTCCATGGACATTGAGCGCGAGCGCGGCATTACCATTAAGGCGCAATGTGTCTCACTCAACTACACCTCGGCCGATGGCCAAACATATTTACTTAACTTTATTGATACGCCAGGGCATGTTGATTTTTCCTATGAAGTGTCACGTTCGCTGGCGGCGTGTGACGGTGCATTATTAGTTGTTGACGCGGCGCAAGGCGTTGAAGCGCAAACCGTGGCTAATTGTTATACCGCAGTCGATTTAGGGCTTGAAGTTATTCCAGTGTTGAATAAGGTCGATTTGCCTGCGGCTGAGCCAGCAAGGGTCATCAACGAGATAGAAGAAATTGTTGGTATCGCGGCTGATGATGCGCTCAGTGTTAGCGCTAAAACTGGTGTTGGCGTTGATGCGTTACTAGAACAATTGGTGAAACGTATCCCTGCGCCAAAGGGTGACCCTGATGCGCCACTGCAAGCATTGATTATTGATTCATGGTTTGATAATTATCTTGGTGTTGTGTCTTTGGTTCGTGTTGTAAACGGCTGCTTGAAAAAACGACAACGCATCAAAGTAATGTCAACAAAGCGTAGTTACATTGCCGATAAAGTTGGTATTTATACACCTAAACCCTTGCACAAAGATGTTTTGAATGCGGGTGAGGTAGGCTTTGTTATTGCTGGCATCAAGGAAGTTGATGGTGCGCCAGTGGGGGACACTTTAACCGATAACGACCATCCCGCGACAGAGCCACTGCCTGGTTTTAAGACAGTACAGCCACAGGTCTTTGCTGGTTTATTCCCAATAAGCTCGGAAAATTATGAAGATCTGCGCGATGCCCTAGCCAAATTGCGCATTAACGATACGTCATTGTTTTATGAGCCAGAGACCTCTCAAGCATTGGGCTTTGGTTTTCGCTGCGGTTTTCTCGGCATGTTACACATGGAAATTATACAAGAACGTCTTGAGCGAGAATATAAGTTAGAACTGATTACTACCGCACCAACAGTGGTTTTTGAAGTAACGCAGACGGATGGCAAAGTTGTCATGGTGGATAACCCCGCGTTACTGCCAGCAGTTAATAAAATTGATGTGTTAGCTGAGCCGATTATTTTGGCCAACATTCTTGTTCCGCAAACTTATCTTGGTGCAGTGATCACCTTGTGCGTGGGAAAACGTGGTGTTCAAAAACGCCTGGAATATCTTGGTAATCAAGTGACTTTAAGTTATGAAATGCCGATGAATGAAGTTGTTCTCGATTTCTTTGATCGCTTGAAATCGGTGAGTCGAGGTTATGCCTCGCTCGACTACCACTTCATACGATTTGAACCTGCTGACCTGGTTAAAATCGACATTATGATTAATGGTGAGAGAGTCGATGCTTTATCATCGATTGTACATAGCGACCAAGCCTATTCACGTGGCAGACAATTGACAGAAAAAATGAAAGAACTCATTCCGCGGCAGATGTTCGATGTGGCAATACAAGCGGCTATTGGTAACCACGTTATTGCCCGTGAATCGATTAAAGCCTTGCGCAAGAATGTGACGGCAAAATGTTATGGTGGCGACATATCACGTAAGCGTAAGTTATTAGAAAAACAAAAAGAAGGAAAAAAACGTATGAAGCAGGTAGGTTCTGTTGAAATACCACAAGAAGCTTTTCTCGCTGTTTTGCAGGTGGGGAGAAAGTAATCCTGGAATCCTCAGTTGACCGCTGCATTGTGATGTTAAGTTATTGATATGAAAGCTATTGACATCGATTTAATATGTTACCCGTTAGGTGCGCCACGCGACCTGAACAACGTGAAGAAGTACTTAATGAACCCGCAGGGTTCTCAGTGCTACGGAGTGCATTACACGTTTGCGGTAGTGCATGACTGCGTTGTAACGCCTTGCACCCCAAGGGCACTTCCTCAGCAATGCTACCGCATTCCCTCAGAGCGCAATAGAACAGCTATTGCGCTGCCTTACGCCTTGTCCTGCACTACTGCAAACGCACACTGCACCCCGCCCAACTGAGGATTCCAGGATATGCATTTTGATTTTGCTGCCATTATGTTGAGCGTATTGCTCGTTAGTGGCGTGATATGGGGTTTCGATCTGCTGGGTTCAGGGCGTAAGCGCTGGGCTTTGCATAAAAAAGTGGAGAGTGAGCAGCGCGAACCCAGTGACAACGAAGCTGAACTGCTCAAAGAGCCGATCATTGTTGATTATGCACGCTCCATTTTTGGAGTTATTCTCATTGTATTTATTGTTCGTTCCTTTATTTTTGAACCATTTCGCATTCCTTCCGGATCAATGATGCCAACCTTGGTGGATGGTGACTTTATATTGGTTAATAAATTTGATTATGGTATTCGACTCCCAGTGATTGACAAGAAATTGATTGATTTGGGTAGCCCTGAGCGTGGTGATGTGGTTGTGTTTCGCTATCCTAAAGAGCCACACATTGATTATATTAAACGTGTGGTGGGCTTACCAGGAGATGAAATTCATTACCAAGACAAACGAATTTATGTCAATGGTGACCCAATAAAACTGGATGAGATAGGAGTCTATCCGGGTTGGGCTGATAGCAATGAAATGAAAGGCGCACTGGTATTTAAAGAAGTCTTGGGTAGTAGAGAGCATGAGATTCTACTCGATAGTCGGCGGCGTTCGCAGCTCAATACATTTATGGTGCCGCAAGGTGAATACTTTGTCATGGGTGATAACCGTGACCACAGTAATGATAGCCGCTTTTGGGGGTTTGTGCCGGATGAAAATTTAGTTGGCCGCGCGTTTTTTATCTGGATGAATTTTTCATCCTTTAGTCGTATAGGTAGTTCCATTCAATGACCACAGAGGCAATATTATGCTAACGACAAATAAGCAGAAGGGGTTTAGTTTTTTAGGTCTAATAATTCTATTGGCATTGATTGCATTTTTTGTCACCATTATTTTGCGTTTGTATCCGGTTTATTATGAATACTTCAGCGTTTCTTCAATTATGACGCGATTGGCAGATGAACCATTAGAGAACAAAAGCGCTATTGTTAAACGTCTCACCGCGACCATGCAGATCGATAATGTCAAACGTGTAAAATTAGATGACTTTGACATTAAAAAGACAAAGACAGGTTTTACCGTTACCTTGGATTATGAAGATCGCGTCGAAATGATGGGTAACGTTGATGCCATTGCCAAGTTCAATAAAGAAATCGAAATTTCCTCTCGTTGAAATTACCTTCTGAGTTTAATTACAAGACCCTGGAAGCATTGCTTAATTATCGCATTGTTGACCAATCGTTATTTGTGTTGGCGTTAACGCATCGTAGTGCTAGCAATAAAAACAACGAGCGCTTGGAATATCTAGGTGATGCAGTGTTGGACTTGATCGTAGCCGATGATTTGTATTTGCGTTTTCCACAGGCCGATGAGGGTGAGCTTAGTCGTATGCGTGCTGCCTTGGTGAAAGGTGATACCTTAGCTAAATTGGCGCGTGAAATTGATATTGCCGAGCATCTCATATTGGGTTCAGGTGAGATGAAAAGTGGCGGTCATCGTCGTTCCTCCATTCTTGCTGGAACAATTGAGGCATTGATTGGTGCTATTTATCTTGATAGTGGTTTTGATGCCAGTCAAGAATTTATTCGGCATTTATATCAGCGCGAGTATGAAGAATTTAGTCTTGATGACGCATTAAAAGATGCTAAAACACGCTTACAAGAATATGCGCAATCACGTGGTTTATCATTGCCTAACTATACTGTTACTAGCATTGTTGGTGAAGGGCATGAACAGCTCTTTAATGTTGAGTGTGTAATAGATGCTCTGCTGGAGGGCGCAGTTAACGGTGAAGGTCGTTCTCGGCGAAAGGCTGAGCAGGCTGCTGCTGCGGCAATGTTAGCTCGTTTAGAGATTGATAAAATCCATTAGTATTAATGCCAAAGCTTAGTATTCTCACATGATATTTTACTTATGATATTTCACTGCGGCTATGTTGCCATTGTTGGTCGGCCTAATGTCGGCAAGTCGACTTTGCTTAATCGTGCGATGGGTCAAAAATTGAGTATTACCTCACGCAAACCGCAAACGACCCGGCATTCGATATTAGGCGTTAAGACAAGCGATCAAGCACAAATTTTATATATCGATACGCCAGGCTTGCACGTCAATGCCTCGAAGGCGATGAACCGCTATATGAATCGAACCGCATTGAATACGCTCAATGATGTTGACGTGATCGCCTGGTTGGTGAATCCTGGTATTTGGACGGAAGATGAACAGCTAATACTAAAAAGCATAAGCTCGATCAAAACACCGGTTGTGTTAGTGATTAATAAAATTGATACGATGGCGGATAAAAATCAGTTATTACCTGAGATTGAAAAATTATCTAACAAACGTGAATTCAGTGATGTTGTACCATTGTCAGCAAAAAAAGATATCAATATCGAGGCATTTGAAAAAGCCATTATACAATATTTACCTGAAAATGAAGCACTGTTTCCAGAAGATCAACTCACCGATCGTAGTGCTCGTTTTCTCGCTGCAGAAATCGTTAGAGAAAAGCTGATGCGTCGTATTGGTGACGAAGTGCCCTATGCGATGACCGTAGAGATTGAGCAGTTTGGCGAGGAGAATGGCATTACGCATATTCATGCCTTGATATGGGTCGAACGAGAAGGGCAAAAAGCCATTGTGGTCGGTAAAGGTGGCTGTGTTCTTAAAGAAATTGGACGTTCGGCACGGCAAGATATGGAAGCGTTATTTGGTTGTAAGGTTTTTTTAAAGTTATGGGTAAAGGTGAAGAGTGGTTGGAGTGATAACCTACGTGCTTTACAAAGCCTCGGCTATAAAGACTGAGTTTGAGAATCCCTATAATCTACTTTGCCCAGAATAAATTAGTGGCTCTCTTGCAACATGGCTAACAGAAATACTACGGTTTCAACGATTGCCGCCTTTGTTTTACATTCGCGACCTTATCGTGACACCAGCGCTATTGTTGAGCTTTTTACCGAAACACACGGTCGGGTCACGGTTGTTGCGCGTGGCGTCAAAGCGGCGAAATGTCGCTACCGTGGTATTTTACAACCGTTCCAGCCTTTACTAGTATCGTGGGTCGGTCGCGGTGAAATGTTCACCTTGTCTTCTGCGGAAGAAAAAAGCCTACCATTTACGTTGGTTGGTCAACGATTAATTATCGGCTTATACATTAATGAATTACTCATGCGAGCGATGGGGCGCGGAGATAGCCATGTTGCTTTGTATCATTGCTATGACAAACTGCTTGGCCATATTGCCAGCCAAAAAACACATATTATTAGTGGCAAAGAAGAACAGGTTTTACGCTTATTTGAAATGGATCTTCTGGCGGAGTTAGGCTATGGATTGATGCTTGATCATGAGTCTGAGACGGGCGCAATGATTAGCACCGAATATCAATATTATTATCACCCCTCACGCGGCCCTGTTCGCATTGATGATAATTCAGTCGCTCTGTCAAGTGCTGAGGTCGAAATTAGTGGTGCGGCTTTGTTGGCATTGCGGCAGCGCGAGTTAAATACCCCTAGCGAACTGCGTTATGCTAAACGCTTATTAAGAAAGGCTTTGGCGTATCACCTGGGCGACAAACCCTTGCGCAGTCGCCGCTTATTTCAGCATTATCGTAATACGACGAAATTGGCTAAATTGTCACAGCATGAGGCCAATAATGGTAACTAAGGCAATGGCAACTAAATCAACTCCCCTTTTACTTGGTATTAACATCGACCATATTGCGACGATACGCCAGGCAAGGCAGGGGAGTTATCCCGACCCTGTACAAGCGGCCATTGAAGCAGAAGAAGCTGGTGCAGATGGTATTACTCTACATTTGCGCGAAGACCGTCGGCATATTCAAGATCGTGATGTGCGCTTGCTCAAAGAGATTTTACAGACACGCATGAATCTTGAAATGGCAGTCACCGATGAGATGGTGGCAATTGCCAGTGGAGTTAAACCGCAGCATTGTTGTCTCGTACCAGAACGCCGAGAAGAATTAACGACAGAGGGCGGGCTGGATGTGTTGTCGCATATTGGTCGTGTACGTGATGCCTGTGCTGCGTTGGCAGCTGTTGATATTGAGGTGTCGTTATTTATTGACCCCGATAAAGCACAGATAGAAGCCGCGCTAGCAGCCGCTGCGCCAGTGATTGAAATTCATACCGGTCACTATGCCGAGGCAAAAACGCCTGCAGAGCGTAAGCATGAATTGGCTCGTATCGCTGATGCCGTGAAACACGGTTTACAAGCTGGCTTGATTGTCAATGCAGGACACGGGCTTGATTATCAGAATGTTAAACCCGTTGCAGCCCTAGCCGGTATTAATGAATTGAATATTGGCCATTCAATTGTTGCCCGAGCTTTGTTTACCGGCTTAAAGCCCGCAGTACGTGAAATGCGCAGCTTGATGCTTGAGGCTAGAAGGTAGTGTACCTCACCACTCAATTCATAACGTATACCGGCGCCTTTTTTCGCCACTCTGCGTTACTTTTCTTTGACATAAGGCCCACTATGCCCGCAAAAAATGCCTTGATTGGCGAAAAAATGCCCTCGCTATCCGTTATGAATTGAGTGGTGAGGTGCACTAGGTGATTATCGGAGTGGGGACAGATATCGTTGATATTCAGCGAATAGAAAAGGCCATTATTCGCTTTGGTGCTCGCTTTGCTCGTAAACTGTTGAGCGAGGCTGAGTTTCGCGAATATCAGTCTGCGTCTCATCCGCCTGCATTTTTAGCTAAACGCTTTGCAGCAAAAGAAGCGACAGTAAAGGCTATGGGTATCGGTTTTCGCCACGGTGTTCGACCGTCTCATATCTCCGTTAAGCATGATGAGCTAGGCCGGCCAACGGTAGAGTTGCTTGGTCGGGCAGGCGTGATTGCTGCGGATAAGGGTATTGCGCACGTTTATATCAGTGTTGCTGATGAACGACATTACGCAGTTGCTTTTGTTACAGCGACAGCTAACCCGCATTTCTCACTAGGGGGCGAGCCCTCACTTGATATTTGATTTTACAGCGACAATCTTCGTAGGAAATACAGCCGGTATTCCACTGCCCCAGAAAATTCTCTGTAAAACCACCTCGGTACCCCCTTGTGGGGTAAACCTCTTCGCGATCATCTCGCCCCCTGGTGAAAAATACGGGTTAAAGAATCGGCAATAACTGCTTGAATAGTGATGGTTCTCCCTCTATACTTCGCGCCTTCGTTGCGGGGTGGAGCAGTTTGGTAGCTCGTCGGGCTCAT
>CAYUKF010000011.1:0-21086 GCA_964445215.1 uncultured Thiotrichales bacterium | reverse complement strand
AGAAAGAAGAAGAAAATCAGCGTCAAGCTGAGCGCTATCAGCGCAATTTAATCGCCAATTATCGTGATGAAGCTGATCTCATCGCAACACGCGATCGTAATATCGAATCGATTCAGGTCGGCATTAACTTTATCGAAACTAATCTTAGCGGCTTGCGGCTAGATCTTGAAGCGCTCATCAAAGACGCGGCATCTTTTGAGCGCAGCGGCAAAAAAACGCCAAAATTACTCAAAGCAGAGATTGCTGAAACACGCAGTAAAATTGATACGGCCGAAACATTTATTAAAGAAAAACATACTGAACAAAACCGCACACGTGATAAGTTTAATCAAGATTTAGAGTTATACCGAATCTTGACTGGCACTCAACGCACTAGCACAACTGCTCGATAAATTTAAAGCCACCAAGAGCATGTACTAGTACACTGTCAAGGCTATTTTGACGTGTTCAGTTGGTCTGTCAGTGCTCATGGCACCAATAGTAGACACTTTTGACTGCATGCCCTTGGGGTATAAGGGCTACGGCCATTGCCTGCAAACTATGCCTTGTTGCGAAACGCCACGGTATCGCTAAACCCGTCAATAATAGCCTTGACAGTGTATTAGGCTCGAATCAAGGTACCCACCCCTTCGTTAGTAAATATCTCAAGCAATACGGCATGCTGTACTCGACCATCAATAATATGAGCCGTCGATACGCCGCCTAACAAAGCATCAACAGCACAAGCTACCTTCGGTAACATACCACCATGGATTTCACCGCTGTCGATGAGCGCTTGAATATCTTTGGCCTTTAGCCCTGATAATACATCACCATCACGATTCAATACCCCCGCCGCGTTAGTCAGCAAAATGAGTTTTTCGGCCTTAAGCACTTCTGCCAGTTTCCCGGCGACAAGATCTGCATTAATGTTATAAGACTCGCCCTTTTTACCAACGCCTATCGGTGCAATAACAGGGATAAAGTGTCCACTTGTTAGCATATCGACAACACTGGTGTTAATGCCAACCACTTTACCCACATGACCGATATCGATAATCTCAGGGGCAGTGAGTGCCGAGGTATTGCGCGTGAAGGTCAGTTTCTCAGCGCGTAACAAGCCGCCATCCTTACCCGTCAAGCCCACGGCACTGCCACCATGGCTATTGATAAGGTTAACAATGTCTTTGTTAACCAGACCGCCCAGCACCATTTCAACAACATCCATGGTTTCACTATCGGTGACACGCATGCCGTCGATGAATTGACTTTCTTTACCCAGCTTATCGAGCAACTGACCAATTTGTGGGCCGCCGCCATGAACAACGATGGGATTCATACCCACCAGCTTCATGAGCACAATGTCGCGTGCAAAGCTGTTTTTCAGGTTTTCATCAACCATGGCGTTACCACCATATTTAACGACGATGGTCTTGCCATAAAATTTTTGAATATAAGGTAGCGCCTCGGTGAGGACTCGCGCTATATCCAGCGCTTTATTATTTTCTAGCGTCATAGCACTATTAGAACGGAAGTAGCAGTGTTGAATCAAGTCCTAACATCAATTGACGAAACTCGCCTTGGACGCGCTTCAATGATGATGGGTTGTCTGCCTCGAAGCGCATGACCAAGCATGGTGTGCTATTCGATGCACGCACCAGCCCCCAACCGTCTTCAAATTCAACGCGCAAACCATCGACAGTGATGATATTGGCATCGGGGAAATCTGCCGTGGCAAGCAATTGCTGCATAAACGTCGACTGGGCAGCACCGTCCATCTCAAGTTTTAACTCAGGCGTACTGACCGCATTGGGGATCTCGGCAAATAACTCATAGCTGCTGCGTAAGTCGGCAGCAACAATTTCGAGCAAGCGCGCTGCGGTGTAGAGCGCATCGTCAAAACCATACCAGCGCTCTTGGAAGAAGATATGGCCACTCATTGTACCAGCAAGCAAGGCACCCGTTTGTTTCATACGTGCCTTAATAGCAGCATGATCTGTTTTGCACATCACCGGTTTACCACCAAAACGCTTGATGGCTGTGCCCAAATGACGCGAGCACTCAACATCATAGATAATCTCTGCGCCTGGGTTACGGCTAATGACATCTTTGGCATATAACACCATTTGACGATCAGGCCATATCACATTGCCACGCGAATCAATAACACCAAGACGATCGCCATCGCCATCAAAGGCAAGACCAAGGTCTGCCTCATTAGTAATGACTGCCTCAATCACATCACTGAGGTTTTCTGCTTGACTTGGGTCGGGCTGGTGATTAGGGAAATGGCCATCAATTTGACAAAATAACTCGATGACTTCACAACCAAGGCTTCTGAGTAAGCGCGGCGCTAAATCACCAGCAGCACCATTGCCACAATCTACCACCACCTTCAGTGGTCGTGACAACTCAACATCGCCGACAATACTTTCGATATAGTCAGCAACAATATCGGTTTCTTCGACACCACCAACACCTGTTTGAAAATCGCCACTTTCGATACGTGTACGTAATGCTTGAATGGTTTCGCTAAAGAGCGTCTCACCCTTTAGCACCATCTTCAAACCATTGTAGTTGGGGGGATAATGACTAGCCGTCAACATCACACCCGATGCTGTACTCATATAGTGTGTCGCAAAATAGAGTACTGGTGTTGGCACCAAACCTAAATTGATCACATCACGACCACTCTCGGTCAAACCTTTGATTAAGGCATTAAGTAGCTCTGGGCCGGATAAACGACCGTCACGCGCAACAACAATAGTTTGTTGGCCACGCGCATAGGCTTCGCTGCCTAGCGCACGGCCAATATCCACAACTAAATCAGTGGTAAGTGTTTCACCAACAATACCGTGAATGTCATAGGCTCTAAAAGCATCCACTGGCACAACTTGTCGCTGTTTAAGTTTTGGTGCTGGCCTTATATTCTCTGCTGACGTCGTGTTTTCTTGAAAAATCAAATCAATCGTTTCAAAACCTGGACTCGGGATCTCAGCTTGCTCATACTCGTCGTCTTCATTGCTGTCATGATCTACCTGAATAGGTGTTGGTGTGGCATCAACATCAATACGGCTAATCATATCGTAAGTGCTAACAAAATTACGCAAACGAATATCACTCACTTGCCGTAATAATCGACCGGCCACCATGTCGCGTACCAGTGACACGATACTGCCAAGGTCTTTACGCACTGAATTTGCGATCAAACGCGCAAACACCACAATCAGTATAAGTAAAACCAAGGCTGCAGCGATAAAAATCATGGCGTAATAACGCGCATTCAACTCGAAACCCAATGACACAGGCGCCGGCGGAAAATAATGCAAACGCCATGCAGTGCCGTTTATTGACCGTTCAAGCGCATTGCCAGTTTCTGATAATGCAACATCGCCATACTTGGCCAACACTAACGGTCTACCTTTTGCCAGCGGTTGCTGTAATTCAAAATACCCACCACCGTATTGCGCCATCTCTTTGACCACCTCATTGAGGAAATCGTCTTTAAAACTCACCAACAAAAACCCTAATAAACTGCGATTAGAGCGGCTTTCTATACGGTTAATAAAATCAATATGACTATAGTCGCTAGCAAATTGGTGACTCTCTAAAGGTGGGTTAACACCTCGCCCATGCGAATCAAGCAAATCAATATCAGCAAAACCAAGTTCCGGAAAGTCGCCCGGACGAGCAGTGCGTACGATATTCGCAGGCAACAACATAACTCGCATTGCATCAGGGAAAAGCACGGCAATCTCCGCCTCACGTTGCTGCAAGGCATCCGGGTTGACATTCTCCAGTGCCTGCTCGGCAACCGGGTCATTGGCAAGGATTTCTATACGCGAATGAAAGCGAATAAAATAATTAGATAACTCACGACCTATCGCATTGGCATCAGCATCGTTTTGTTGCTCGTAGCGTTGGCTAAAATGCTCGGTCAATAATACGTAGACACCCGCGCCTACGGCAAGAATAATGGCAATAGCAAGCATCGCCAGTATCCATAGCAAGCCCTGAATACTGAATTTTGTCTCATGAATAGTCTGCGTCAAGTTGAAAGAGCTAGCACTCTGAGCGGACTTATTGAATAACTTAAGCTTATTTTTCATTACCCTAACTTTATCAACTGCTTAAACCTAATCCTTATTTCAATGAACCTTTGATTTATTCAGCCACAAGAGTCGAGTTGATGAATAGACCAGAGGTATCCTTAAGCCATTCTTGAGCTGCTAGATGCGCCCAGAGTGACCAAAGCCTCCCTCAGCTCGGTCACTAATATTGAATTCTTCAACAATGTCGAACGTAACCTGTACAACAGGTATCACCACCAGCTGGGCAATGCGCTCGCCCACTTCGATACTAAATTCTACTTGACTACGGTTCCAGCAAGAAACGAACAAGCCACCTTGATAATCTGAATCAATCAAGCCCACCAAATTACCCAACACAATGCCATGTTTATGACCTAAGCCCGAACGCGGCAAAATTATCGCCGCATAGGCCGGGTCACCAATGTGGATGGCTATACCGGTCGGGATCAGAATCGTCTCGCCAGGTGCGATTATTGTCATTTGATCCAGCATGGCGCGTAAATCCAGACCCGCCGCACCATCGGTGGCGTAAGCAGGCAGGGGGAACTCGCTGCCCATGCGCTTATCGAGCACTTTGAGCTCAAGTTGCTGCATGATAATGCGCTCCAATGATGGCCACCATCTGGCGTGCCAGCTTATGCTTGGTCGTTTTTTCTAGATACTGACTGCCGTCGGCCCAGTACAAGGTCATGGCGTTATCATCCACTTCAGCACCCTGACCCTCACCAACTTGATTGGCAGCAATAAGATCCAGCCCTTTGCGTTCAAGCTTACCTCGCGCATGGTTTTCAACATCACTGGTCTCTGCTGCAAAACCAACCGTAAACGGCTTGTTTGGTAAGGCCGCGACACTGGCAACAATGTCACGGTTTGGGGTCAACGCCAAATTGACATCATCGTCTTTGCGTTTTACTTTTTCTTTTGAAGAATTAAGCGGTCGATAATCGGCTACAGCCGCGGCAGCAACAAAGACATCGTTAGCAAGCACCTCAGACATCACCGCCTCATACATCTCGTTGGCACTGTTAACGTTAAGACATTTTGCTCTTGCCGGTGGCGTCAGTGCAACAGGGCCGCTAACAAGCGTGACATCAGCACCGGCCTCGATGGCGGCTTGCGCCAGAGCATAGCCCATTTTCCCCGAGCTACGATTGCTGAGAAAACGCATGGCATCAATCGACTCACGTGTTGGCCCTGCGGTCAGCAATAATTTCGTTCCAGATAAGATGCCGGTCGCAAACAATGCGGTGATATCCGCGATTAATTGCTCTGGCTCTAACATACGGCCAAGACCGGTCTCGCCACAAGCCTGACCACCCGCACCCGGGCCTAAAATATGAATGCCACGCTGTTCAAGAACGTTTAAGTTATCCTTGGTCGCGGCGTTTTGCCACATTAAGCGATTCATGGCAGGGGCAACGGCAACAGTGCCATCACTGGCCAGACATAGTGTAGTCAATAGATCATTGGCCAACCCTTGACGCAAACGCGCGAGCAAATCAGCGCTGGCTGGAGCGATGACAATAACATCTGCCCAACGCGCCAACTCAATGTGACCCATGCCATCACCTCGGTCGGCATCATCCCAAGCACTGTATACACAGTTTCCGGATAAGGCTTGAAAGGTTAGTGGCTGAACAAACTCAGTTGCGCTGGCTGTCATCACGACACGAACCTCGGCACCCTGCTTGCGCAGTAATCTGACAAGTTCAGCGCTTTTGTAGGCCGCAATACTGCCACTCACACCCAACAATACACGCTTGTTTACTAGTTCTATCATAGGATTCATCTTAAATCAGGATCAAAGCATAACAAAGCGCTTTAAGGTAACATTATTAACTCGGTAACAATATAGATCATGTTCAGGACATCAAGCGTAGATCAGATCAAGGCATCACTGGCAGCCAATGGTGGTTCCATTAGCAACAGTGATAACGCCGAGCTGGGCTACGCTTGATGTCCCTGACCGATTGTTTTTTTAAAAGACAGGCCGCCGTGTGCCGCTGCGCAGGTTGCGTTATCAAAGCTTGCTGTAGAATCACTACAGCGGCGCTTTGACGCCTTACTGCGCAGCGACACACGGCGGCTGAACAGGATCTATATTGTTACCGAGTTAATAGACACGACAAAATCAATGGATTGATTAAAGGGCACCTCTATTAATTGCTTGCAGCCTCTGGCTTACAGACGAAAGCAGGATCAAGGCATCATTGCGCAGGCAGGCTGGTTGCCTGTTGAGCAATGATAACGCCGAGCCTGGTTTCGTCTGTATGCCCCGCAGGGCGTGACCTGAAGCATGCATCTGCTGCGTTACAATCCTTGATAAGGCAACCAGCCTTGTCGGCGGATTTGCGCCTTGCAATCTGCACGCTTCAAGTCACGCAGAGGCCGCAAGCAATTAATAGAGGTGCCCTAAAGGACGCTGAAAGTCTAAGGAGAGACAATGGCAATACATCAATGGCCAGAAGATGAGCGACCACGTGAAAAGCTAATAAATCATGGTGCCAACACCCTTTCCAACTCAGAACTACTGGCTATATTTCTACGCTCTGGAACCGTTGGCCAAAATGCAGTCGAGCTGGGTCGATCCTTGCTTGAAGAATTCGGTGGGCTAGCGTCACTGCTTGGTGTTGATTGCCAGCGTTTTTGCCAACATCATGGTGTTGGCAATGCCACTTACGTACAGTTGCAAGCAGCGCTGGAACTGGGTAGACGCTATCTGTCCGAAGAATTGACTGGCCATCAGGTCATGCTTAACCCAGACCACACTCGCCGTTATCTAGCGAGCCAGCTACGCCACTACCCACATGAGGTCTTTGCCTGTCTCTTTCTCGATAATCGTCACCGCCTCATCCGCTTTGAGAAACTCTTTCATGGCACCATAGACCAAGCCTCGGTCTATCCCAGAGAAGTTGTTAAACACGCCCTCAAATACAATGCCTCAGCGCTTATATTTGCCCATAATCACCCCTCAGGAGATGCCGAGCCTAGCCAAGCTGATATCGCATTGACACAACGGCTCAAACAGGCGCTGGAGTTGGTCGACATACGTGTTCTCGACCATATCATCATCGGCGCTGGCCATACTACGTCGGTGGCAGAACGCGGGTTGATGTAGATTGATATACTGGCTCTGCCGCAACCATTTAGCTTGTTCATCAGCCCTGATTCTGGTATAAAGGCGGGCTTTGGCTTGTTGCGCACATGTTGATGCGTACACCATAACAATGTATCGATGAGGTTTAATAAATGTCCAGGGTATGCCAAGTCACCGGAAAACGGCCAATGGCGGGAAACAATGTTTCACACGCAAACAATAGAACACGCCGTCGTTTTTTACCCAATTTGCGTTCGCGTCGCTTTTGGATCGCAGCCGAAGGCCGCTGGGTACGACTACGTATTTCAGCCAAAGGCATGCGTATTATTGATAAAGTGGGTATCGACCAAGTCGTTGCCGACATGCGAAAACGTGGCGAAAGCGTTTAATTAGGGGTAAAACACACCATGTACGAAAAAATTAGACTCAATTCTTCTGCTGGTACCGGTCATTTTTACACTACCGTTAAGAATAAACGTAATACTCCTGACAAAATGGAAATCAAAAAGTATGACCCTGTGGTGCGTAAACACGTACTTTACAAAGAAGGCAAAATCAAATAAATAGCCTCCCGCTTTTGTCTTCGAACAATAAAAAACCCCGCTTAGGCGGGGTTTTTTATTGTTCGATCGAAGGGGTAGCCCTCACACTTATGCCATTGCTCTCACGGTTTGCATTGTGTAGCCTCTCAAAGCCTGAGCAAACTCTTCCAAGGCTTTGATCCCTGTTGCTTCAGCCTGAAGACACCATTCTTGTATTGCTTCCAGCAAGTGCTCATGCGTCACGGCAGAGCGGCGCATAATCTCCTGCAAATTCTGCTTAAATGAGTAGACGGTTGTTAAGGTTTGATTACTATCCAAGACACTCTCAAGATGCTCTTTACTGATACCATCCATCAAGCTTTCTTCACGAATCAATAAAGGCAAACTGCGGTGTAAATGCACACGCGTAATCACATCTGCCTTACCCACTTCATCACGATGAACGCGCTTTAGCACCTCGTGGCAATAGTTCGACATCACCTGCAAACGATTACCCACCATTGCAACAACCGTATCAGTATCCAGGGTCATTTTTTCTCGGTTAATCGTCAGCTCAGGCGGTAACTTTTTTACTTTTGCCAAGCAAAACATCTCTAATAAACAGATATACATCCAACCAACATCAAATTCATACCATTTGGATGATAATTTAGCTGAACTGGCAAAGGCATGGTGATTGTTATGAAGTTCCTCACCACCAATCAGAATGCCGATGGGTGAAATGTTAGTTGCGGCGTCATCACACTCGTAGTTACGATAGCCCCACCAATGACCAAGACCATTGACCACTCCCGCAGCAAAAAACGGAATCCAGGCCATTTGTATCGCCCAAATGGCGATACCAGCAACACCAAATAAGAGAATATCCAGCACAAACATCACAGAGATACCCCAGTTTTTTGAACGTGCGTAGATATGACGCTCCATCCAGTCGTCGGGAGTACCTTTACCGTATCTTGCAAGCGTTTCGGCATTATCCGCTTCTTCTTGGTAAAGTTCGGCGCCGCGCCACAATACCGTATCAATACCCAAAACTACCGGGCTATGCGGATCACCTTCGGTTTCACATTTGGCATGGTGCTTACGATGAATCGCCGCCCACTCTTTGGTGCGCATACCTGTGGTCAACCACATCCAAAAACGAAAAAAATGACTGATACTGACATGAAGCTCTAAGGCACGATGTGCCTGGCAGCGGTGCAAATAGACGGTAACACCAATAATGGTGATATGGGTGAGCAATAATGTCCAACCAATATAGCCCCAAACAGTCGGTTCTAATAAACCACCATCGAGGAAATTCAGTATATTATTCAACGTCATATGCTACTCTCCGCGCCAATCAATCGCGATCATACCTGAGTTTGGTCTAGGAGTCAGCCCAAGAATAGAGAACCTACTACGGAAAAGCCATTTCGGCCAGATTCTCCGATTAAATTCGTTAAATATGCCCAATATTTGCCCAACGGAAATGCCCTTGGGGTACGCGCCTCATTTAATCGAAAAATCTAACTCAAAATGGCTTTCCCTCGCCACGGTTCCTATTCTCGGGCAGACTCCTAGTGCTCTATCAATGTGATAATTGCGAGTTCAGTTAGCTTGTCAACGCTCACGGCAAGGCGCGTCTCGCAGGCAATGGCCATTCCCTTGTCAAGAGGCGAAACGCAGTCCGTGGGCGTTGACAAGCTAACCCGAAGGGCGTCCCTGTGGTGTTTCGCAGCTGCGTTGCAGCGCTCGACAAGGGAACAACCCTTGTCTTCGCACTGCGCCTTGCTGCGAAACACCACAGGGACGCTGAATCCGTAATTATCACATTGATAGAGCACTAGCTAACTACGATATTCCGCGTTGATGCGCACATAGTCGTAAGATAAGTCACAAGTGGATACCCGTGCTGTTTCAGCACCACGACCTAGTTCAATATATAGACAGTACTCCCGTCGCTGCATGACTTGCTTTGCTGCTTGCTCACTATAATTAGCGGCGCGCGAGCCATTTTCTGCAATGAGTACGTCATCAAGGTGAATCGTCACTTTTTCGGTATTAAGGTCATCGATACCGGCACGCCCAACGGCAGCCAACACTCTACCCCAATTGGGGTCTTGCGCAAAGAAAGCAGTTTTAACCAACGGTGATAAAGCCACCGTATCAGCCACTTTACGACACTCTTGCTGAGACTGACCACCGGTGACTTCAATATGGACTAAACGCGTCGCGCCCTCGCCATCTGCCACAATGGCCAGCGCTAAAGCCTGACACACTGAATCAACTGCAGCACTCAACGCCTGATAAGCAGCACTATCCACACTACTCACCTCAAGGCTGCTCTGCCCGGTTGCCATCAATACACAGGCATCATTAGTTGAGGTGTCACCATCAACCGTAATACAGTTAAATGACTGAGCAACGGCCTTATTTAAACAGTGAGATAGAATGCCGTCATCAACTTTGGCATCCGTCGCAATATAGGCAAGCATGGTCGCCATATCAGGGTGAATCATGCCGGAGCCTTTGGCAATGCCACTGACAGTGACAATTTGACCACCACTTTCAAGCTGTACCGAGGCGATTTTTTCAACGGTATCTGTGGTCATTATAGCCGTTGCCGCCGCCGACCAATGGTCTTCTGCCAAGTCTAAAACTAATTCATCCATGACTGCGGTTATTTTATCTACCGCTAAACGTTCACCAATAACGCCAGTGGAAAAAGGCAATATCGATGTCTCATCAACTTTGGTACGCGCTGACAACTCACGGCAACTCGCCTTGGCATCGTCAAGCCCAATCGCACCCATACCAGCATTGGCATTACCGCTATTAATTAATAAATAACGTGGTGAAGTCTGTTGTAAATGTTGTTTGGCTAGCACTACGGGCGCAGCGCAAAAACAGTTCTGTGTAAACACTGCAACGCACACGCTACCTTCAGCCAACTCAATCAAGGTAACGTCATCACGCTCAGTTTGCTTAATACCTGCACATGCAGTGGCGAGACGGATGCCTTTGACAGGCTTGGCGTCTTGCTTAACGGTAATCAATGAATTTGGCGTATTGCTCACTATGCCCTAATTAGATAAAGGAGCCTCTGATTAACTCTGGGACGGCGAGATTGTGTCTGAAATTTTTCAGCTCGAGGCGCGAATCGCAGTCAATAGTAGGGCTATTGACAAGATTCACAACGAAGAGCTGGAATATTTCAGGTGCAAGATCGTGTTCCATGAATTGATCAGAGGCTCCAAAGATAGACTAAGCCAACTTGCCGTGACATTGCTTATATTTTTTACCTGAACCGCAAGGACAAGGCTCGTTACGACCAACTTTAGGCTGCGCACGAACAAAGGTTTTACCCGCAGGTTCTGTTGCTTGCCCATCCCTCTCAGACTGATCGGGTATAGCCGAGCTCTCGGCATGCTGATACTGCATTTCTGCTTGCTGCTGCTGACGGCGCTGCGCTTCAATCGTTTCAACATCTTCCTCATCACGCACTTGTACACGGCTAATAATGGTGACAACTTCTAAGCGGATACGCTCAAGCAGGCTATTGAACATATCAAAAGCTTCACGTTTGTATTCCTGCTTGGGGTTTTTTTGTGCATAGCCACGTAAATTAATGCTTTGGCGCAGATGATCCATTGCTGCCAGGTGATCTTTCCAGAGATTATCCAATACTCTTAACATCACGGCTTTTTCAAGGTGGCGCATAGCCTCAGGGCCGGCTTGGTTTTCTTTTTCCTGATAAGCATCCACAGTCATATCAAGAATTTTCTGGCGTAAGGTCTCCTCGTGCAGGCTCTCATCGTCATCCAACCATTGGCGTATAGGTGCACTCATCGTAAACTGCTGCTCGATATCTTTTTCCAGGTTCGGCATATCCCATTGCTCTTCTAAGCTACCAGCCGGCAAGTGACGGCTAATCACTTCGTTTACTACATCTTCACGAATCGCATGAATGGTGTCAGACACATCGTCACTGTCCATCAATTCATTACGCTGTTCGTAAACTACTTTACGCTGATCATTGGCAATATCATCGTATTCTAATAATTGTTTACGAATATCAAAGTTATGGCCTTCGACTTTACGCTGCGCATTTTCAATGGCTTTTGAAACCAGACCATGCTCAATGGCTTCACCTTCTTGCATACCCAATTTTTGCATCATTTTGGCAACACGATCCGACGCAAAAATACGCATCAAATTATCTTCTAGCGAAAGATAGAAACGTGTAGAACCGGCATCACCCTGACGACCAGAGCGGCCACGTAATTGATTGTCGATACGACGCGATTCGTGGCGCTCTGTGCCGATAACATGCAGCCCGCCAGACTCTAATACTTGTTCATGCAATGACTGCCATTCATCATTAGCGGCTTGATGCGCAGTGCTGTCATCGTCATTAATCTTACTTAACGCGGCATCAAGATTGCCACCTAAGACTATATCGGTACCGCGCCCCGCCATATTGGTGGCAATGGTGATAGCACCTGGGCTGCCGGCCCGAGCAATGATATCTGCCTCACGCTCATGCTGCTTAGCATTAAGCACTTCATGCTCAACCTTGGCTTTACTAAGCAAGCCTGATAAATACTCAGACGTTTCAATGGAAGCCGTACCGACTAACACTGGCTGCTGTCGCTGATAGCAATCTTCGATATCCTCGATAATAGCAGCGTATTTTTCATTAGCCGTCAGGTAAATCAAATCCGTCATATCATCTCGCACCATACTGCGATGCGTTGGGATGACAACCACTTCAAGACCGTAAATCTGCTGAAACTCGAATGCCTCAGTATCTGCTGTTCCGGTCATACCGCTGAGCTTATTATACAAGCGGAAGAAATTCTGAAAGGTAATCGATGCCAAGGTCTGGTTCTCTTGCTGAATAGCTGCGTCTTCCTTGGCTTCTACTGCTTGATGCAAACCATCCGACCAACGTCGTCCCGGCATGGTTCTGCCAGTAAATTCATCGACGATGATCACTTCATTGTTATTGACAACATAGTGCACATCTTTTTGGAATAGAACATGAGCGCGCAAAGCACAATTAATGTGGTGCATCAACATAATGTTGGCAGCATCGTATAGGCTCTCACCCGCTTGTAAAAGACCTGCCTTTTCGAGCAACTCCTCAACATGCTGGTGACCGTCTTCAGTCAAATAAGCCTGTCTCGCCTTTTCATCAACACTGTAGTCGCCATCACCATCCTCTTCTTCTTGCTTGCTAAGAGCAGGAATAAGCGTATTGACCTTGACATACAGGTCTGTTTTATCTTCAACTGCGCCGGAAATAATAAGCGGCGTACGTGCCTCATCAATCAGTATCGAGTCCACTTCGTCAATAATGGCAAAATTGAGCTTACCCTGAACACGATCATCGGCTGAGAACGCCATATTGTCTCTAAGATAATCAAAACCAAATTCATTATTGGTGCCGTAAACAATATCGCAGGCATAAGCAGCGCGTTTTTCTTGCTGATCCTGACCGCTGTAAATTACGCCAACAGACATGCCAAGGAAGCGGTATATTTGTCCCATCCACTCGGCATCGCGCTTAGCCAGATAGTCGTTGACGGTGACAATATGCACACCTTCTCCCGACAAGGCGTTGAGATAAGCAGCAAGGGTAGCAACCAGGGTTTTACCTTCGCCGGTACGCATTTCGGCAATTTTACCTTGGTTCAAGACCATGCCGCCGATAAGCTGGACATCGAAATGACGCATATTATGAACACGCTTACCTGCCTCTCTTACCACAGCAAAAGCATCGGGGATAAGGCTATCTAACGATTCACCCTCTATCGCACGCTGGCGTAATGCCTCGGTGCGAACGGCAAGATCTTCATCAGACAGTTGGCTGACATCGGCCTCAAGCGTGTTGATGCGCTCAACGGTTGGGCGCAGGCGTTTTATATAACGGTCATTACGACTACCAAAGACTTTCTTAAAAATATTTGCAACCATTTTATATTTAGAATGAATAACTTATGTGAGTTTCAGGAAAATATACGACTTGCGTGCGAAATAGTAACACTGCTAAGCTGGTAATACCTAGGAGCCTGTCTAACCAGGTGATTGTAAAACGTAATAAGCAAGCTCAATGACGACTTCAACTTCACGACCAAAATCAATCCACCAAATACTCGGCGCTCGCCAAGGCGGTCTGTCCGACTTGATCGCTGGTGCCAGTGCTCGCATGGAACTGACTCAGCAAGTAACCAAATACCTACCGCTAGCAATGCATGACCATTGTTGGGTGACGGCAATTAACGACGCTGAATTAACGATTGTCACTGACTCGCCAGCCTGGGCGTCCAAGCTGCGTTACTTAAGCCGTGATCTCATCCGCAAACTCAAACAAGAGTCAACGCTACCCAACATTCGCTATGTCAAAGTAAAGGTATCGCCCAGTACGGTAGGGCCACTTAAAGACACAGACAACGACAAACAGCGTTAGCGTGAGAGCTAACTAACAGAGACAGGCTGAGTAAACGATATTGGTGCAGGCTCAGATTCATCAAACGTAACAACTTCCCAGGCTTTTTCATTGCTAAGCAATTCACGCAACAAGCGATTATTGAGTGCGTGACCAGACTTATGACCACTAAATGCACCAATTAGGCTGTGCCCTAACAGATATAAATCACCAATCGCATCAAGCACTTTATGCTTAACAAATTCGTCGTCATAGCGCAGGCCATCTTCATTAAGGATGCGGTAGTCATCAACCACGATTGCATTCTCCATGCTTCCGCCCAAGGCTAAATTACGTGCTTGCAATTGTTCAAGATCGCGCATAAAACCAAATGTACGTGCACGACTAACCTCCTTAACAAAGGAAGTAGTCGAAAAATCCAGTGTGGCTGTTTGTGCACGTTCACGAAACGCTGGATGATCAAAGTCGATGCTAAACGTTACTTTGAAACCATCGAAAGGCTCAAACCGCACCCACTTGTCACCATCAACGACTTCGACAACCTGTTTAATACGAATAAAACGCTTGGCAGCATTTTGCTCTTCGATGCCAGCCGATTGCAGTAAAAATACAAACGGACCAGCACTACCATCCATAATTGGCACTTCAGCAGCACTAATATCGACATAGGCGTTATCAATGCCGAGTCCTGCCATAGCAGAGAGCAAATGCTCAACCGTCGATATGCGAATATCGTTATGTACCAGCGTGGTCGACATGCTGGTATCGCCTACGTTATGAGGATGTGCCGGAATTTCAGGGTTACCATCAAGATCAATACGACGAAAAATAATGCCCGTATCCACGGCTGCGGGGCGCAACGTTAGCAATATCTTTTTACCGGTATGTAATCCCACACCCGTCGCGCGGATCACATTTTTTAGCGTTCGTTGTCTAATCATAATGTCTCAGTCGAGTCTCGCTCGCCCCTTAGCTTAATTGTACGGCCTTAATCTATCTGATTTATATTGGCCTTGTACACTACAACAGTATCGATTGTCAAAAATGATGCCAATATCACACTTTCGACAAACTGTAGGCGTAGTTTACTTCTCCTAGCTGTATCCTCCCTTAATCGACCCTTAATCGGCTTGGCGACGTAAAAATGCAGGCACATCAAGATATTCCAGATTATTGCTAGATGAATCTTGACCCGCATAATGTCCCCCTGTAGCAACCGTATTACTGCGCATTACGGTAGGGCGATCCAGATTCTCATAGTCGACTTCACCACCATTCGCTTCTTTATACACCAACCTAACGGGTGTTTCCTCAACAGGCTTGCGCAGCTCCTGACCTAAACCTGTAGCAACAACGGTGACACGAATTTCATCACCGATCTCTGCATCCAATACCGTGCCCACCACAACTGTGGCGTCATCCGATGCAAAAGCTTTAATGGTATCGCCTACTTCAGCGAACTCACCAACAGAAAGATCCAGGCCTGCGGTGACATTGACCAAAATACCGCGCGCGCCAGCAATATTAATATCCTCCAGTAAGGGGCTAGCCACTGCACGTTCGGCAGCTTCTCTAGCGCGATCTTCACCACTCGCCACACCTGAACCCATCATAGCCATGCCCATTTCAGACATCACTGTACGCACATCAGCAAAGTCAACATTAATCAAACCTGGACGAGTGATTAACTGAGCAATACCCTGCACTGCACCAAGCAACACATCATTGGCGCCTTTAAAGGCATCAAGCAGTGATGTGTTGCGATCAAATACGGAGAGCAGTTTCTCGTTAGGAATAGTAATAAGGGAATCGACGTACTGACCTAAAGCTTCTATCCCAGCATCAGCAATTGCAGCGCGCTTATTGCCCTCAAATGAGAACGGTTTAGTCACTACAGCGACCGTTAATATACCCATTTCCTTAGCCACCTGCGCAATCACTGGCGCACCACCGGTACCGGTACCACCACCCATACCTGCGGTGATAAATACCATGTCAGCACCTTCGATAATTTCAGCAATACGCTCACGATCTTCCAACGCTGCCTGGCGACCCACCTCAGGGTTAGAGCCTGCGCCCAAACCTTTTGTCAAGCTATCGCCCACTTGTAGAATAGTTCGCGCTTGAGAATTTTTTAATGCCTGTGCATCAGTATTAATGCAAACAAAATCGACTCCATCAATATCAGCAGTCACCATATGCTCGACCGCGTTACCGCCGCCGCCGCCAACACCAATGACTTTAATTACCGCATTTTGGTTATGTGCATCTAATAATTCAAACATCGCCTCTCTCCTCATTATTTAAACCCATTACAAACTTTAAAACAGAACCAGGAACCTGCCGGACTTAGGACCGATCTACTGCGGGCAAGCCATTTTGGTCAGATTTCTCGATCCTTTTCGTCAAATAGCTATGGCTATTCCCCTCAAACGATCAAAAAACCTGCCTCAAAATGACTCCCCCTCGCTACGATCACCTAAATCCGACAGGCTCCTAGTAATTACCTTGAAACCAACTTTTAACTCGACCCCAGAGTGCTCGCGACCTACCTCTATGTGCATCCACCCTGCCCTCGCTCCTTTCGTTACTACCAAACAGGAGCAAACCCACTCCTGTCGCATAAATTGGATTACGTACGACATCTACCAAACCACCCTCATACTGCGGCGAGCCAAGACGCACGGGCATGTGAAAAATCTCTTCTGCCAACTCAATCAAGCCTTCCATCTTCGATGACCCACCCGTCATCACAATCCCGGCAGCCACCAGGTCTTCATAGCCGCTGCGCCTAAGCTCTGCTTGCACTAAAGTAAGTAACTCTTCATAACGTGGCTCAACTACTTCAACTAACGTTTGGCGCGACAAACGCCGCGGCGGCCTATCGCCAACACTAGACACTTCGATAGTTTGGTCTTGGCCTGCTAATTGTGTTAGCGCACAGGCATATTTAATTTTGATATCTTCTGCATTAGGCGTTGGTGTACGCAATGCGATGGCAATATCATTGGTGACTTGATCGCCAGCAATAGGAATGACCGCTGTATGTTGAATGGCACCATCGGCAAAGACAGCGATATCAGTGGTGCCACCACCAATATCAACCAAACACACGCCCAGCTCACGTTCATCATCTGTCAGTACGGCATAGCTTGATGCTAGCTGCTCAAGAATCACTTCATCGACCTCAAGGCCGCAACGACGAATACACTTAATGATATTTTGTGCGGCGCTGACAGCGCCCGTCACCAGATGTACCTTTGCCTCAAGACGAACACCTGACATACCAATAGGCTCGCGAATGCCTTCTTGATTATCAATGATATATTCCTGTGGCAACACATGTAATATTTTTTGGTCAGCAGGCACTGCAACGGCACGCGCCGCATCAATCACCCGCTCAACATCGCCTGTCACCACCTCTTTATCTTTAATGGCGACAATGCCATGTGAATTCAGGCTTCTAATATGACTGCCTGCAATGCCTACATAAACAGAGTGTATTTGACAGCCCGCCATCAACTCAGCTTCTTCTACAGCACGCTGAATTGACTGCACGGTAGATTCGATGTTAACCACCACGCCTTTTTTTAGCCCGCGCGACGGGTGTGAGCCAACACCAATAATTTCCATCTCATCGCCCTCGTTGATTTCGCAGACAATCGCGACAACTTTAGAGGTGCCGATATCAAGCCCAACTATCAGATCTTTTTCTGTTCGCTTTGACATAGCTAAAAAACCAGCCCCCTTATTTTCCCCACGGCTTTCTCCACTGCTTGGCTACCAATCGACGCTTGCTGGCAAGCATCTGGTCTATGACATTCTTCAGCATCAGACCGTCGCTGCCATTGCACAGCTATGCCGGTGTCATAACGCATATCTATTGTCGCTAGACTGGCATTAGCCTGACTGCTCGCTAGTTCACGATACAAACTAGCTAACCGCTGCATGCGTTGACTGACATTTTCACGCCCAAGCATCACAGTCTGCCCATCATGAAATTGCAATTGCCATGACCCACGCGCGGTATAAGCAAGTCGGGTCAATTGCACATCAATATCTCGTAATAAAGTACGGGTGGTTTTGTACTGATCAGCAACTTGTTTTTCGCTACCCTTCGGTCCTAGCAACAATGGCAGACTGATATCAATGGACTCTATGGCTGGATAAAATGACTTGCCACTACGATTCAATAATCCATCATCACCCCAACGTGCCAAAACGCTTTGTTCTTTAACATGGACAAACACTGTATCAGGCCATATTTTACGTACCATCACAGCCTCAACCCAGGGCATTTCAACCAAGGTATGCTTAATATTTTCAACATCTAACTGAAAAAAACCACTACCAATAAAAGGCATGACAGCGGCTTGCACATCTTCGGGAGAAACATATTTAAAGCCTCCCTCTACATTGACTTTAGTGATAGGAAAATTGTCTGTATCGCCTAACCACCGTGCTGTCGCCACAACTAACGTCACGACCAATGCCGTACCAGCAACGGTCATCAACACCGAGCCATAGCGTTTGGCTTTCGCCACGGCACTAACCTTTTTGCGATTTTGCTTGCGTCGTTTAAAAGCCACTTGCTAGCTCCGATCCAACACACATTGCACCAACCGACGTATCAATATATTCATCGACAAAGTTAGTGATCCAACAAGGTGATATTGATGAATGCAGAGCCCCCAAATGTGTCCAGGCAAGGCGCCGTCCGCAGGCAATGGTGGATCCATTGTCAAGGGCGGCAACGCCGCATGGGCGCATTTGGGGGGCTCCCTTCGGGCGGGTCGGGAAAGGGTCATCCACGGCGTTGCGTCTCTTGCAAAGGAACCAGCCCTTCCCTGCAAGACACGCCTTGCGGCTAACCCTTTCCCAACCCGCTGCATCCATCAATATCACCTTGTTGGATCACTAGTATCGAGTATGCGCATTACCAACTCATTAAACTCAACACCAGCGGCTTTAGCGGCTTTGGGCACCAGACTATGGTCTGTCATACCTGGCACGGTATTGACTTCAATCACATAAGGCTGGCTAGATTGATCACACATAATATCTACGCGCCCCCATCCACTAGCAGCCACTGAATGGAAGGCCTGCAAAGCAAGGCTTTTTAATTCTTGCTCTTGCTCAGGACTCAGCCCGCATGGGCAGCGATAACGTGTGTCATCACGCTGATATTTCGCCGCGTAATCATAGAACTGATTGCCGGTCTCAATCTGGATTACCGGTAGGGCGCTGTCTTCTAATATAGCAACGGTATACTCCGCGCCCTGCACCCACTGTTCTATTAATATTTCATTATCAAAACCCGCAGCCATATCAAGTGCCGCAGCTAAGGCATCGGCATTTTCAACCTTACTCATACCAAGGCTAGAACCTTCATTGGCTGGCTTGACGATGACTGGGAATGTCAATGATGACGCCAATAAACTGGGGTCGGTTTCATCCTCGGCACTGAGCGCAATAAATCGCGGTGTAGCAATACCTTGTGCTAGCCATAACTGTTTACTTCTTACCTTGTCCATCGCAATAGCGGAACCAAGCACCTGGCTACCGGTATAGGCAACACCTATCGTTTCCAGATAACCTTGAATCGTGCCATCTTCACCACCACGGCCATGCAACATGATAAAAACACGGTCAAATTGATTTAGCACGGCCAAAGAATCATGCTTTGGATCGATCGCTTCGACATCAACACCTTTCGCCTTCAATGCATCCAACACGGCCTTACCGCCATTCAATGACACTTCGCGCTCGGTGCCGTTACCGCCAAATAGTACTGCTGTTTTGCCGTACTCTATGACATCACGCACTATGGTCTCACTGGCGCGTAAGGTGGCAAATAATTCATCCGCCATACTCACCTCCTTTTTCACCAACAACCCTAACCTCCGGCTGCAAGCGAATATCCTGATCACTGAATACTTTGTCAGCGACATTAACAATGAGTTGTTCGATATCTGCAGCACAGGCATTGCCATCGTTAACAATGAAATTGGCATGCTGCTCTGACACGCTAGCACCACCAATGCGATAGCCTTTTAATCCACTGACTTCAATTAGGCGTGCGGCATAATCATTCACTGGATTACGAAATACTGAACCACAGCTTGGTAACGATAAGGGTTGTGAGTCTGCTCGTTGCCGTAATAGCTGTTTTATCTTTTGGCTGCTGACCTTAGAATCACCTGCGGCAAAGGCAAATTGTGCAGTAACAAACCACTCTTCACGATCACTGACAACGCTGCGATAATCAATTTCAAAATCAGCAGGCGTGCGGTGGTGACGTTGGCCATAACGGTCTATAGTTTCAACCAATACCACCTGAGGCCAGGTTTCTCCACCATAAGCACCTGCATTCATTGCCAGGGCACCACCAACCGTACCAGGAATACCAGCAAAAAACTCAGCACCAATCAAGCCATGCTTGGCACAAAAACGCGCTAATTTTGCACAACTGACACCTGCCTCAACGGCCACCACGTCATTAGCCAACAATTGCATTTTGTCCAACACACCAAAGAGGGCAATGGCGGTACCGCGTAAACCACCATCCCTAACTAATAAATTACTACCTAAACCTATCCAATATAACGGTTCGCTTGGCTCTATTTGGCGCAGAAAATTCGCTAAATCATCAATATCCGCAGGCTGATAAAAACGATCTGCCGTACCACCAACACGCCAAGAAGTATGCCGCTGCATCGGTTCATCCAACCTAAGCTGACCACGCAATGGAATATGATTGAGGGTCTGTTGATGCTTCATTTTCATCACTGCTGGAGACGCTTTTTTTGCCCCACAAGGCGCACCCCAAGGGCACTTCCTTGGGAATGCTGACGCACTCCCTCAGGGCGCAAGGAGCGTAATGTAGTGGTGCTACATAAGCGACTGGCACCAAAAGTAGGCGCTCTAGGCGACGCAGTGTGGGG
>CAYUKF010000010.1:0-21092 GCA_964445215.1 uncultured Thiotrichales bacterium | reverse complement strand
TACCCATAGTGGGGATAAAGCCAATAGTTTGACCCTGGCTACGCCACTCGGCCACCAGCGTGCGTAGCGCCACCACATGCTGGAGACTTTGCATCAGCCTGTGTTCTCACCAGGACGACAAGCCCTCGCTGGATCTTTGAATCGACAAAGGATTTTCCTCAGTCGGAAATACACACTGTTATTCCGCTCCTTCGTAAAATTCTTTGTCGATTCAAATCTCTGCGCACCCTGAGGGTTGTCGTTAGACAACCCGAGGAAGTGCTCTTGGGGTGCGATCATCTGGTCGTCCTGGTGAGAATACAGGCTAGTCATAGCCGTGTTCTTGCTGTGGGAAAGACCCTTGCTTAACCGCATGCACATAAGCGGTGATAGCAGCAGAAATAGAATCGGTGTCAGCGAGAAAATCATGCACAAAACGTGGCAGCTTATGCTGGGTAATACCTAACATGTCATAGAGCACTAAAACTTGACCATCACAGCTGGCACCTGCTCCAATACCAATAACAGGAATCGTTACCACAGCCATGATTTTCTCGGTTAATGAACGCGGCACACATTCGATCACCAGCATGTCAGCACCCGCACCCTGCAAGGCCTTGGCATCTTCAATAATAGTCTTCGCCTGTTCTGGACTGCGCCCTTGCACACGATAGCCGCCGTATTTATTAACAGATTGAGGTAATAAACCAAGGTGAGCACAAACGGGTATACCCGCCTGCGATAAACGTGTGACAATGGCAACAATTTCACTGCCACCTTCCAGTTTAACGCCATGCGCAGCACCTTCTTTCATTAGACGACCTGCATTGCTTACGGCTTGCTCAGGTGTTGGATAACTCATAAAGGGCATATCTGCCAACATAAAAGCATGGTTATTACCCTGGCTGACACAACGGCTGTGATAAACCATTTCATCAACCGTGACTGGCAAAGTCGACTCCTTACCCTGCACGACCATACCCAGCGAATCACCAACTAATATAATATCAACGCCCGCTTCATCAAGAATGTGTGCAAAACCAGCATCATAGGCGGTAAGACAAGCGATACGTTCGCCGTTGGCCTTCATATCGCGAATACTTGATAAGGTCAGTTTTTTATTCATTACGATTGCTGCTCGTTTTTTTGCATTGAGTATGGCGGCTAAAGTCTATCAGGCAAAGGGTTGAAATAGTGACGGCCGTGATTAATAACAGAGATTCTTTTAAGTAAAATATCATAATCGGCATTGCCTTCTGCCAAATTAATGTCTGCCGCATTAACAATCAACAAAGGCGAATCCTGATAATAATAAAAAAACTCAGCGTAGGCATCACTAACACGCTGTAAATAATCAGCAGTAATGCCTTTCTCATAGCTACTACCACGTTTTTCTACACGACCAAGCAGCACATCAACCGGGGCCTGCAAATACACCACTAAGTCCGGACGCGGCATGTCTAGTGTTAACTGTTGGTACACTTGCTCGTAAAGACTTAACTCATCATCATCCAATGTTAACTCGGCAAAGAGCCTATCCTTCTCCATCAAAAAATCGGAAACACGTACCGGCTTAAACATATCGCCTTGACGTAAGCCTTGTAATTGACGTGAACGCTGAAATAAAAAAAACAATTGCGTCGGCAGCGCTGCCTCACGCGGGTTATTATAAAAACGGCTCAGGAACGGATTTTCATCTGCCCCTTCAAGTAACAGCTGCGTACCGTAAGTAGCAGCCAGGCGTCTTGCTAACGTTGTTTTACCAACTCCAATAGGACCCTCAACAACAATAAAGCGCGGATTTTCCGTGCCGATTCCATTCATGCCTATACGACTTCTTGTTCTTCTAGTTTCTCAAGATCATTATGTGGGCAAAATACCATGAGCACCGACAACATGCCCTGCTCAGGAACAAATAACTGCGGGGCAATCTCATTGAGCGGATACACCACAAACTCTCTTTTGTATATCTCTGGGTGCGGCAGCACCAATGCCTCTGTTTCAATAACATACTCACCATACAGCAGGAGATCTAAATCAATAGTGCGTGGCCCCCAGCACCTATCTCTCGTACGCCCCAAACTATTTTCAATGGTTAACATCTCTTTCAGCAATTGCATTGGCGATAAACTTGTCTCATAAGCTGAAACTGCATTAATAAAATCATCCTGCTCGACATTACCATGCGGTTTACTGATATATAACGAGGAGTGACTTATCTCATTAACACGGAACAATCCATCAAGCGCCTGACGTGCTGTAACGATACTGCTAGCTACATCACCCATATTGCCACCGAAGCCAATATAAACAGTGTGTACTTCACTGCTTGTCACAACCCTAGAAAACCTCTGAATATATCTGGGCGGATTAGATTGCAGATCAAAATATTTTTCATGAGTTGGCGAAGACCCCCTCTATACTTCTATTGTTTTTGTACCCCAGAGCCTGCCCCCGCGAAAGCGTGAGGCTACCTTCTACTGAAACCCCTTCGGGCTTCCTGCACTCATGTCTGGCTACGCCATTCACCCTGACGCCGCTGTCTGTGGCTTACGGCGGCGCTTTTTAGGGCCATCATTTTTCTTCAACATCTTTTTCTGTTGTATCTCATCGCACTCTTGAAACTCAGTCCACCACGTCGCTAATTCTGGCTCTACTTCACCTGCATTTGCACGCAAAACTAAAAAGTCATAGGCCGCACGAAAACGCGGATGCGCTAATAAACGCCATGGCCGCTTGCCCCAACGCGTCTCAAAACGTGATTGCAATTGCCATATTTCTCGCATCATCACTGAAAAACGACGTGGTATCGAAGTATACTGTAGTTGCGTAGTAAGCAACTGGTCTGCTGCAATCTGCATAGCTTGATGTTGAGGCACTTTGTAAGACTTACGATTAAGCTCTGCTAACACCGGCCCCCATAACATAGCAGCAAATAAAAACGCAGGCGTGACAGACTTACCCTCTGCAATACGCGTATCCGTATTCGTTAGCGATGCAATGACTAAACGCTCAGCACTACTATCTGTATAGTGTTTGAAATAATCATCAGTTAGTGGAAACAAATAACGCAATAAATCGTGGTCTCGCAACAACTGAAATGTCTCAACGGCAGATGCACCATGAAAAAGTTTTAGTAATTCATCAAAAAGCCGTGATGAAGGAATGTCTTTCAGCATGCCACCTAATTCTTTAATAGGCGCTTGCGTGGCTGGCTCAATGGTGAAATCTAGCTTTGCTGCAAAACGAATCGCTCTTAACATTCGCACAGGGTCTTCTTTGTAACGTTCGCTTGGCTCACCAATCATACGTAAGGTGCGCGATTCGATATCCGCCATCGCGCCAACATGATCACGTATAGAAAAATCTGAAATATCGTAATACAAGGCATTGACGGTAAAGTCACGACGCCAGGCATCTTCTTCCTCAGTACCATAAACATTGTCGCGCAAAATACGGCCGTCTTCATGTTGAAGACTTTCGCCTTCTTGATGATGTGGCGCACGAAACGTCGCGACTTCGATCACCTCCCTGCCAAAATAAATATGCGCGAGACGAAAACGACGGCCGATCAGTCGACAGTTCTTAAAGACGTCTTTAACTTGCTCTGGGTGTGCATTGGTAGAGACATCAAAGTCTTTGGGAATCTTGCCAATCAAAAGATCGCGTACACAACCACCGACCAGATAAGCAGCGTAACCGGCACGACGTAAACGCGACAAAACCTTTAATGCATTATCACTAATATGCTTGCGTGAAACCTGATGCTGGCTACGAGCAATAACCTCAATATTGGAAATAACTATTACCTTTTACTTATTAATAGATAATGATAAAAATGTATTGCCTATGATAACGTGTTTATTGTCGTCACACCCTATTCTGCTCACTCTGCAAATACTTGCAAAAAAACGCCTACTTACCGAGAACAGCCAAACTGGGTTGAGTCAGAAGCCAAGTAATCTTCCTAGGTTACTAAAAATGTCCATCCACACGCACCAAATGTCCGTGCTGAACACGTATAGGTGCTGCAACTATTCATGCTGAACAGAAATTTCGGCTATTCCATACCAAATGCGACTCATGTCACGCTTTTTATTACCGATCTTACGTATAAATCTGTTATGACATGGCGAGTATGGGGTAGTAATGTAAATGGGTGCAGCAGCACAACGGATAGACAATAAAGTATTAAGAGGGTTTGTTCCCCTAGATGGGCTATCACCTCATAATTTTAACGCGGTAGTGTCTCGCCTACAAATAAGACAGGTTGAAAAAGGCGGTTATATCTTCAAAGAAGGTGACCGTGACCCAAACACACTTTACCTGATAGAAGGTAAGGTTGAGCTACAACAAAATGGCAAAAAAATTTCCGTCATGCGCGCAGGTAGCCATGATGCTATGCACCCATTGTCACCACAGCAACCACGCCTGAATGGCGCTTTAGCAAAAACACGTGTTACTGTCGCCTTTATCGACAAAACCTTACTCGATGCCTACGTTAGCACCCATCAAGAAAGTGCCTATGAAGTATGTGACATCAGCGCTGATGATGATGATGACTGGATGACGCGACTACTCCAATCCGATACATTTTCACGACTGCCACCCATGAACATCCAGCGTATGCTCACCCGCATGCAAGCAGTGCCACTTAAAGCGAATGATATTGTCCTCAGCGAAGGTGATGACGGCGACGCCTATTACACCATCAAACGCGGACGCTGCCGTGTCAGTCGCCGTGGTGATGACGGCAGAGAAAAAGTGTTAGCTGAGCTTGCTGACGGTGCTTGCTTTGGTGAGGACGCCCTACTTTCTGAAAGCAAACGCAGCGCCACCATCACCATGTTGACTGACGGTGAGCTAATGCGTTTATCAAAGAAAGACTTCCTCGAGCTCCTTAACGATCCCTTGGTTGACACTATTGCCTACGCCGAAGCCATTGAGCTCATTGACCAGGGTGCCAAATGGTTAGACACGCGCAGCAGCACCGAACACAACACACAACGTATCAGTGACAGTATCAATATTCCTATACCAGAACTACGTAATAAGCTGAAATTTCTTGATAAAAACACGACTTACATTACCTATTGTAATGACGGTCGTACTAGCTCTGCTGCCACTTTTGTACTGAGGCAGTATGGCATCAACTCACGTGCGTTAAGCAATGGCATGGTATCAGCAGATATCTCATTAGTGACTGTTAATAGCGGTACTCAGGCCAATGATGAACCCAATACTCAAGTCAAACTTGAAAATGATAAATCAAATGACACCGAATCAAACAGCGCTGAAATCATAGGCTTTGAAGAGCCATTAGGCGCCAAACATATCGCACAGATCAAACAACTTAGATCAGAACTCAACAAACTAAGAGAACTATCCGCAACGCGGCTAAAACATACTAAGTTACAAGCACATGAACAAATCGAAAAACTACAAAACGAGCTTAAGCAATCACACAGCAGTGAAAGTGAATTGCGCGACCATAATAAAAATGAAGTTAAACAGCTAAAAACTGCACTCTATGAAGAACAAGAGAATGCTGCGTCAATAAGCACAAGCAAACTCGAAACTGAACAAACCTTAACAACACTTATCGAACAAGTTGCTAAATTAAAAGAACAAGATACGCAGCAAAAAAACAAGCTGAAATCCAGTCAAGAAAAAATGACCACTTTCGAACAGATTAAAATTGATGCTACAAATACTATTTCAGAACTACGGACACAGTTAGAAAAAACGAGGCAAGATAAAGATCAATCAGAAAATTTGCCGCAAAAACAAATAGCTCAACTCGAAGAAAAACTTAGAGAGGAAGTTGATACACGTAGCCATATTGAAGAACAGCTGTGCACTACACAAAAAACCGTCTACGCACTAACACAAAATGAAAATCAAGCCTCTCAACAAGTCAATGATCGCCAGCAAGAAATTAAACATCTTAAAAACAAATTAGAAGAAACCATTACTGCTCAACGCCAAGCTGGCCAAGAAGTATCTATTCTTCGCGGGAAATTAGAAGGCAGTAAAGAAGCACAACAAGAGGTTGTTAGAAAATTAAAACAGCAGCTCAAAGATACCTCAAATGAACATCAGAAAATCAGCGACGAAGGTGAATCGCTGCACACGCAACTTTCCGTTGCCGAGAAGCAGCTATCGGACAAACAAAACACCATCAATAATCTAGCAGCAGATATTGATAAAAATCAATCTATCATTGAAACACTCAATAAAGACTACGATACCGCGCTATCAGAAAAAATACACTTCCGTGATGAAATTGAATCACTAAAAAGCAAATTTAATGACACTAATAATAAAAATGATACCCGCACCAAAGAACTCACTCTCAGCATCGAAGACAGCCATCGTACTAACCAATCTCTACAACAAGATAACCATGAACTAAAACTAAAACTTGAAGATTCGGCACGTGAAACCGAGCGCCTGCAAGTTTCCATCAGTGGGGAGATCGATGCTGAAATAGAACGCTTACTTGCCGAAATAAAAATTAAATCAGCTGAGCTCACGCAGCTACAAAGCACTCTCAAGAGCTCAACACAAAATACGCAACAAATCGAACAAAAATTGAACAATTTAGAACATCAATTAAAAGAAAATAAAATATATATCGCTACACTAGAAACCGATCTCAACACCAATCAGGACGCTTATAATTCACTTGAAGATACCACTAAAAATCTAGAAAATACACAGCAATCATTACAAGAAAAAATAAATGATTACGAATCACAGTTGAGTACACTGCATGATGTACAAGGTAATAGTAGCGAACTAACACAACGTCTGGAATCACTCTCATCAGAAAACACACAACTGCATGGCAACCTAACCACCACAAAAGAACAGTTACAAAATATTAACGAAAAACTTGATACTGCAAATTCAGTAATTTCCAGCCTAAATGTTGATAATGACCAGTTGCAGAATAAGCTCTCTGAAACTGAAGAACAATTGATCAGTATCAAATCAAAGCTCGATAGTGCACAATCAAATGCTGGCAATTCTGACGAAGAATTATCTGAACTTAAAGAAACTATTTCTGATTTAGAAGAAAGCAAGAATACATTAGCAGAAAAATTAGCAACACAAGTAACGTTACAGCAAGAAAATTCCGTGCTACAGCAGCATATTGATGAACTTGAACAGAGTAAACAAGCACTGCTCGCTGGTCTCGAAGAGAATGAATCTAATCAAGCAGAAACTGCACAAAAATTAAAAGAGTTTGAACAAGAAAAATCTATTCTCATAGAAAAGATTAGTGATAGCGAAGAGCTGGTTGTGTCGCTACGCGATGAACTTGAAAACACTAATGACAACACAGAACAATTAAAGACTGAAATTGCTAGATCTGATTCCGATGCGCAAAATACAATAACACAGCTGACTATTACACTAGAACAAACTAGCATCACACACGAACAACAAATCAATGATTTAACACAACAGCTCGACAGGCGAATCAACGATCATCAAAAAACTAATTCAACACTTGATGATTTGCATGCCAACTTTCGAACCGAACGCCTTGATCTGGAAACACAATTATACGAACAACGCTTACTTAAAGAGCAAGCTGACGCAGTTGCCAATACAGCAAAACTAGAAATCGAAGGTACCCGCGCAGAACTCAACGCCGCGAACCAGCAACTCAATAATGCCAACAATGATGACTCCAACATCACCGGTGCTGAACAATTACAAAGACTATCGGCAGACCTGGCTAAAGCAGTGGAATATCGTAAACAAAGCGAAATTTCCAAACAAACATTGCAAGATGATATTAACGAAACGCGTCAAGAAGTCGCTCGGCTCAAAGGTGAGAATGACGGTCACCTTGAACTACGTATTCAACTTGAAGGGCAGCTTGCTGTACTACGGCAACAACTGCGTAGCAACCCAGTCGCTAATGAAATTATCGATAACATAAAAAATATAACCGATAGCAATGGCATCGGCAGCATACCCGCCATCACTGACATTGGTCAGACTGTCTGGGAATCTCCGCCAAAAAAAAATCGCAGTTATTTCATAGTCATAGCCGTATTTACCGCGCTTGCATTCATCGGCACTGGCTCTTGGCTATTTAGAGCGCAGTTAGGGTTAGAACACGAATGGCAGACCATTGGTCAACAACTCGGCTTGGTGGAAAATACTGATGTAACGACCAAAAAACCCCTGACTGGAAAAACAAAAGCATTAACAAAAGAAAAACCAAACAGATCTACTGTCAAAGATACAGCAACCCAAAATATCACAGCAGAAAATAAAACGTTACTCGCCGTAACACCAACATCGCGTGACGTCACCCCCATACCATTCCGCGTCTACCGTAATGCACTAAAAAACGGTGGCGCTAGCCCAATAATGGTAGAAATGCCAGCAGGGAATTTCACCATGGGTAGCAGTGTCACCTCTGACTTCTTTGAAGAGCGTCCACATCGCGATATTAAAGTAAGCCGCTTTGCCATCAGCAAACATGAAATTAGCTTTGCTGAATACGAAAAATTTGCTAAAGCCACTAAACATTCTACCCCCGATGATGAAGGCTGGGGACGCAACAACCAACCCGTAATCAATGTCAGTTGGCAAGATGCTGTCGACTATACCGTATGGCTATCTGAGCAGACGGGGCATAGCTATCGCCTTCCCAGTGAATCAGAATGGGAATACATGGCTCGTGCCGGCAGCCAGGCCAGCTATTGGTGGGGCAATGAGCTACGTGGTAATTATGCTAATTGTCACGATTGCACAGACAATCTGGCTGGCAAACAAACAACCGCTGTAGAAAGCTATGATGCTAACGCCTTCGGTATTAAAAATACTGCGGGTAACGTCGCCGAATGGGTTCAGGACTGTTACCACGCCAGCTATGAAAATGCGCCACTGGACAGCAAAGCCTGGATAAGTAATGGCAATTGTGGCAAACGTATGGTTCGCGGTGGCTCCTACCGTTCAAGCTTTAACCATCTACGCTCATCTGCTCGTGATTCCTTTGACATTACAACCCGCAGCGACTCAATCGGCTTTCGTGTTGTCAGGGAATACTAAGGGATCGCTGATGTGTCTGGAGCAGCGAGATTGATGGCTGAAATTTTTCAGGTCGAGGGGTGAATCGCACCCCAAGAGGACTTCCTCAGGAATGCTATCGCATTCCTTCAGGGCGCAGTCAATAGTGGGGTTATTGATAAGATTCGCAACAAAGAGCTGGAACATTTCAGTCAGCAAGGTCGCGTTCCACGAATTGATCAGAGGTTCCCTAATGTCTTAATACGATAACTAAGTGAAACACGTGCAGTAACCGTTACATCTCCAGGGTTAAACGGCACTACTGCACTCTCCATTTTAGTGAAACTACGCGTAGACAACTGGTCGCGCTGCATATGAACGGGGCTAACCGCAGCGTCATCAATAGTCAATGCATGCACCTCGATTAATTTTATGCTAGTAGCCAAGGCTAAGGTTTGTGCATCTTCAATTGCATTTTCTGCCGCTACACTAATTGCTTTTTGGCGATAATAGCGCGGGTCACTCAGCGAAAATCGCACTGAATTGACCTGATTCGCTCCGGCTTCGACCACTTTATTGATCAATTCTCCAAGCAAATCCTTTTTCTTGCTTTTAATGTGTAATGGACTGGTGACAGTAAAACCGACAATCTCTGCACGCCAGTTCACTGGCGGATTTTTCGGTCTGGCCGACCAAGCTGGCTGAATACGAAATTGACCGCTACGGTATTCATCCTTAGTCAAGCCCAAGGCTTGCAAAGCATCAACAACTAATTGTGTTGACTTAGCACTCTTCGCTAAGGCTGCTGTCGCTGTTTTTTCCTCACTCACTATCGATAAATCCACCTCTATCTGATCAGCAGGCACCTTAAGTTCAGCAATCCCATGCACCGAAAGCAACGGGGTTTCACTCTCAGCATTAACTGACCCTGCCGATACAAAGATAAATGCTAACATGAGCCAACGACTTACTATCATACTTATTCCCCTATCTGCTATTGATCAGATACTTTAGAATACGCTTTTATCATGAAAACAAAAACGTACTTACAGGCGCCTCTGTGCATGCTTGCTATAATATACCGATACATCTGCTCAGCCGGCTGGCAGCCCATGTGTCAATCAGTGCTATGAAAAAATGGCTTAGTCCCAGTTTCGTCCTAAGCTTTGTTCTCACACTATTGCTGATAAATACAAGCCTTGCTGCTAATAAATCTAATGGTGAATCCGAACTTACGCAGCCGCAAAAAAATTTTATCGCTGCCGAAAAAGCACTGCGTACTGGCAAACTGGCTGAGTACGAACGCCTCAGAACAACACTTAGCAACTACCCACTCGTTCCCTATCTGGAATACACAAACTTACGCCGTAGGCTTAGCTTAGTCCCGGCAAAAGAAATCAATGCCTTTGTCGAAAAATATAGCCAAACGCATTTAGCAACACGTTTACGTGCTGCTTATCTCAAACGACTCGCCAAAAAAAAATCCTGGTCGAAATATGCTGAAAACTACCTATTCACTAGTGATATTGATGTTCTGTGTCATTATCAAATAGCGCTTTATCACACTGGCTACCAAAACATTGCGTTAAAAAACGCCGCAAAAATCTGGCTTCATCCAAGGTCGCTACCCAAAAGTTGCGACCCATTATTTGCAAAGTGGTTTGAAGCTGGTGGCCCCAACAATGAACAAGCCTGGCAACGTTTTGAACTTGCTATTAATGCCCGACAATTTTATTTAGCAAAATATTTGATGCGATTTCTAGCAGAATCAGACCGCTCACTGGCAACATTTTGGTTGCGACTACAGCGCAATCCACTTACCGTTTTACAACACAAAGTCCCCCTCAAAGACCACCCCTACCATAATAAAGTACGGCTCTATGCCGCCACCCAAACAGCGCGCATTGCGCCTGATCACTTGGATCAGGTCTGGTCGAAAATGATTGCATTGCGCAATATTGATACAGACCTCAATCAAAAAGCCATTAATACAATTGCATTAGTACTAGCACGCAAACACGATCCAAGAGCAGCAAATTGGTTTGCACGCTTGCCCGACTCGGCCGAGCGTGACACAAAAAGCTATGAATGGCATTTGCGTAGCCTACTAAGACTGCAAGACTGGCCTACCATTCGAATTATGATCGAGCAATTACCGTCTGAGCAAGCAAAAACATCACAATGGCATTATTGGTATGCACGCGCACTTGAACAAATAGGTGACACCAAGAAAAGTAACGTTCTCTATAAAGAACTGGCAAGTAAACGTAGTTATTATGGCTTTCTTTCTGCCGACCGTATCGAACAAGCCTACCAATTTAATACGGAAATTCTTAACTATACTCAAACTGACATAGACAGCATTGAAACACTCGATGCCATCAAACGCATCAAAGAGTTAGTTGCTCTCAAGCGTGAAACGGGTACACGGCGCGAGTGGTATTATTTACTTCCACATCTTGACAATGAACAACTGAAGAAATTTTCTGCTTTACTTCATCAATGGGGTTGGCATGATCGCGCCATACTCACTATGACGCGTAGCAACCATCGTGATGACCTGGAAATACGTTTTCCATTGCTCCATCAAGACATCGTCGCTGAGCAAGCAGAAAAATATCAGTTAGACTCCTCGCTAGTGTTCGCCATGATTCGCCAGGAAAGTGCCTACAACATTAATGCACGTTCTCATGCTGGTGCGCGTGGTCTAATGCAGCTCATGCCGGGCACAGCGCGCAACGTCGCCAAATCATTAAAACTACCCTTAAAAAATAACAATAAACTCTACAATGCTAAATTTAATATCACTTTAGGCAGCAGCTATTTAGCCCAAATGCTCAAGCGTTTCAACGATAACAGTATATTGGCAACTGCAGCCTATAACGCCGGGCCTCACCGAGTAAAACGGTGGCTACCGGAACGCGCCTCATTGCCAGCGGACATTTGGGTGGACACTATTCCCTTTACTGAGACACGCAACTATGTCAAAAATGTGCATGCCTATATTGCAGTTTATAACTATAGGCAAGGTATAGCGCCAGCAATGATTTCGCAACAAATGAAGCCAGTCGGGCCCGCTGTGACAACACAAAAAACAGCTACTGATAAACTCATGGCGAGCGCTCCAGCAATATCACCTTGACGGAGTGCTAAGGCGGTGCGCGAACAAGTTCTAGCTTATTGGCGTTAAACTGATAAATTTATCGTTGCCATCGATGCACAGCAAAAATTCACCGTCAATACCCTCGTGAGTTAATAAAGGACGCAATAGCTCTGCCGGCAGATGAATCATGCGCCCGTCGCTTGCGCGCGCAACAACGGTGTCGGCATCACCTCTATAATAGGCAAGATAACGGTGCGCTGGGATTGACAGTTGTAAGCGTATGGTTTGCCCTTGCAGGGTTTTCTTCGGCATAATTTTCAGTCGCACTTATCCCTTCTTACGAATTTGGTACAAAGCCTCGTCATAGCGATTTTTAATCTGTGACTTAGCCAGTCCAAGTGAAACAGAAAATATCCAAACCATGAGTAAGGTGAAACACAGCTTAAACAAACCGCCCCATGAAACTATCCAGGCAACAATCATCAAGACTAACAGCACAATAATAATCACTGGCCCATAATCGCTCCATGCGCGGGCGATACGGCATAGACCCTGCATTGCTTTTTCATCCCAACTACGCTCATCATCAACACGACGAGATGTTTTACCTTCTAATTTTTCCTCAAGTTGAGTCAGCTTTTTTTTCAACTGCGCATTATCGTCTTGCACATCATGTAATTGTGATTGCGTCTTTTCGAGTTCTTTTTTTACTGTCGCACCAGAACTAGCCACCTTAGGAGTATTTTTCTTAGCTATTTTTTTCACCGTCTTGCTCTTCTTTTTAGGCGTTACCGTGGTATCTATTTTTTTCGTCATGAGCCACCATCCTGCATACTAATCATTTATTCATATTTTATCGCGAGCCAGACAATAATCTTTAGCTTCTGCACTACACTTTTATCAAAAGGGTATTTGCTGGCCATCAAAAGCAACGAAAGCACCTAATTCATAGTCACTAATACTATCGATCACTTTACGCATCCCCGCAACCGAGGTCTGCGTATCAATTAAACCACTGTGCGATGTCATGTCTGTCATAACCCATCCTGGATGCAGTGTAATCACTTGCACCCCTTGTGGCTTCAGATCAATTGCCATCGATTTTGAACATATCACCAAGGCCGCTTTTGCAGCACGATAAGCATAGCAGCCACCACTACTGTTATCCGTTGATGAACCCATCTTGGAACTTAAATTAGCAATGCGGCCTTGCGCTTTAGCCACACGTTGCGACAAGCGTTGTACAACTCTAATTGGCGCGACACAATTAACATCAAATACTTGATGCATCGTATCTGCACTGATTTGATTCAATTGCTGATCGCTACCATAGATACCAGCATTATTAATGAGAATGTCAATATTATCAGGCAACTGCATAGCTAACTCAGATGGAAGAGGCTGTGTTATATCCCAACGTACGGTATGTAATAACCTCGTATCAATCTGTGATAAACCACCTAAATCACCACGATGACAAGCCCAAACTTCATTGCCCACAGCCAAATATTGCCGCACAAATTCAAGGCCAATACCACGATTAGCACCGGTAATAACAATGTTCATGAATGTTTAGCGCGTTGGATAACCAAGAAAATACACCTGCTCGTCAATGGCATCAAGCCCCCGTGCCTTAAAGTGTGCTTCTTGAGTAATAATATTTTTACTGCTAAGAGGGGTAATCGGTACCACTTCAGAAAAGTGGTAGCGTATTTCATAAGGTGGTACTGAAAATGGCGGGCCGTCCATCTTGTCCTGGTCATAATTAAAACTGACCAACAACGCAGATAAAGGTTCTGGCACAAGATGATTAAGATGCTTGCAATAATCACTGCGCATCGCCTTCGGCAAAGCGACCAGAGCCGCCCTGTCATAAACAGCATCGACATGCTCAAATAATTCGGGGATCAGATCAAAAAAATCACCGCGATAAATGGTGATATTGCCACAGCGCCATCGCTCAAGATGGTCGAACCGTTTTATATCGGGTGTGAGTTGGTTTTCGGCAAAAAATGCCTCAACCGCTTTTTCAGATAGCTCTACGCCAATAACGTCAACACCTAAGCTCGCCAGCCATACCATATCCTGCGACTTGCCACATAAAGGCACAAAAACACAGCCACCCGGCTGCACACCAAGCACACTATAATATTCACGCAAGCTAGGGTTGACCTCGTCAAGATGAAAACCAATCTCATCGTCAGCCCAGCGTTGTTGCCAAAATGCTGCATCCATATCTAGTGTAGTGTCTCATACTAAACACAGATATAGAAAGCCAGCAAACAGACAAGTACCAGGCGCAGCTCGCCGCGAAGGGTGGCTCCCTTTGCAAGAGCTGCACCAACAGTAGGCGCTTTAGGCAACACCGTAATTGTCTATTTACTGGCTTCCCTTCGGACGCAATGAGAAAGGCATCTGGCCGCGTCGCCTAAAGCGCCTACTGTTGGTGCGTTGTCTTGAGATAGCACCACTATTCCGGCGCTAACGCGCCGTACAGCTGTCCTTTCTCGTTGCGTCTATATCTGTGTTTAGTATGAGACACCACACTGGTTTAACCTGAACTTGGTACATATACCTTTAATTACATAAAACGAAACCTTTGCACGAGGCAAGTGGCAAAAAAAATGAAGTAAAATGACCCTGATTGAAGCGGAAAACGCCGCCAATACATCCGTCTTGGCAAGTTTTTCAACGAAAAGCAGGGTCATTTGAACCATTTTTTTTGTCAATTGCCTCGAGCAAAGGTCTCAAAATAAAGAGAAAATTTTAACGCTTTGTGATCAATCACAAAAAAAGAGTGCTAGTCTAGGTTTCTCCTGTATCCAATTATTAATAGCCTCTATGTTAAATCGACTTATTCTACTCATTGCTTTATTTTTACCGTTTCAATCAAGCCTTGCCGAATCAACGATTCGTATTGCTGGCTCTAGCACCCTATTACCCATCATGGCTGATGCCGCCGAAACCTATAAGACACTGATTAAGTCAGCGGCTAATATTACCGTTTCTGGGGGCGGATCGGGCACTGGTATCAACGCTGTCATTAATGGTATTGCTAATATCGGCATGATATCCCGGCAACCCACGGCGGCGGAATGGAATAAGCTGTCAGAAAAATTTGAACTCATCGATATTGCTCGTGATGCCGTGGCTATTGCCGTATCAAAACCCGTTATCGAATCAGGCATTAGCAGTCTTAGCATCAACCAGGTTGCTGATATTTATCGTGGAAAAATTAAAAACTGGCAACAAGTCGGTGGCTTTGATAAGAAAATACTGGTTATTGATAAAGAGCCATCACGCGGCACGCGGCATGTTTTTGCCAAGGTCGTTCTGGGCGATGCCAAGGCACGCGCGCCGGGTGCAACGATTATTTCTGGTTCCAACAATGAAGAACGTTCAATCATAAGTCGTAGTAAACAAGCTATTGGTATGCTATCTCATGCATGGCTCAATGATAAAGCGCGTGGCATGCCACTAACACTCGATAATGGTAGAATAGTTACTGCAAGTAGAGAAAATGTGTTCGATGGCAGCTACCCCATTCAACGCAGTCTGTCTTTAATTGTGGCAAAAAATCGTAGTGACGAGTTGCAATCTTTTATCGAGTTTATACAATCTCCCAGCCTCACTCCATCAATTGAGAAAAACGGCTATTTTCCGTTACATTAAGCAATTAAACTAAAGGGCACCCCTATTAATTCTGGGCGAGATAGATTGAGAATCCACAACGTCAAATCAAGGCGAAAATCGCAGGTAATAGTGGTGCTATTACCAAGATTTTTAACGCAAAAATGGCGTTATGGATTCTCAAGATACTCGTTCATAAATTAATAGAGGTACCCTAAACCATGTGGTTACGCAGCTGGATAACATTTTCCGTCCTTATCAGCCTTTTACTATCATTACTATTCATCGGTTTTTTAGTCCACGCATCATTACCATTTTTTATCGATTATGGCCTCTCACCTATTATTGGCAGCGAATGGTACCCCTATGAAAATCTTTACGGATTACTACCAGCATTGTTGGGCAGCGCATGGGCTATCATTATTGCACTAGCCATAGCTCTGCCATGCGGCTTGGCCGCTGCTATCGTCTGTGTCGAAATTCTACCGCAGCGCTATCATGGATTAGTTAATTTAGTGATTGATATCCTCGCTGGCATACCCTCTGTTGTCTACGGCTTACTGGGTATAGCGCTGTTGCTACCGTGGTTAGAAAATAATCTGGATTTACTCAGTGGTCATAGTCTGCTCGCAGCAGGTCTATTATTATCCATCATGATATTGCCGACGATCATCCGACTGAGCCAGGATGCACTGCGTGATATCGACAACAGCTACCATGAGGCTGCCAGCAACCTTGGGCTCGACTGGTCACAACGATTATTTGCGGTCCTGCTGCCGCAAGCGTGGCCTGGCATACGCTCGGCCGCATTGCTGGCAACTGGCCGTGGCCTTGGTGAAACCATTGCGGTGATGCTAGTAGTAGGTTCTATCGATCGTATTCCCGATCCCTGGTATAACCTGCTTGCCCCGGCGCAAACCATTACCTCACGCATTGGTCGCGAAATGGGCGAAGCTAGTGTTGGTAGCAGCCATTGGTCAGCCTTAATGGCTTCTGGCTTAATTTTAACTCTATTTGTCATGTTGTTGAGCATTCTCGCCCATACACCGAACAAGCGCACCGCACATGACTAACCGCCTAACTAAAATAGTGTTATGCGTATTAGCCTTGCCCGCACTGGCGATACCTTTGTTGTGCCTAGCCTATTTATTAGCCCGCGGTTTACCGGGATTTGACAGCAACTTATTTGGTTTTAACTTCGATGAGTCATTAGGCGAATCAAGTCTTAATAGTAAACACGGTATTCTTCCACAAACCATTGGTTCGTTATTGCTCAGTGCTTTGGCTTGCCTATTAGCGTTACCTTTAGCCTTAGGCTTGTCACTGTATAACAGACTCTATGCTGGACAACGCAGCCAGTCGTTTATGCTTCACCTATTAACAACCTTCCAAAGCATTCCACCGCTGGTATATGGCCTCTGCGGCCTGGTGGTATTTGTTCATTTGCTGAATTGGGGGATATCGCTAGCCGCTGGCGCGGTGGTGTTAGCTATGATTGTCTTGCCGCTATTAACACTCAACACTATTCATGCACTGGAGCGCATACCCGATGAGCTGACTGACTCAGCCCGCGCACTCGGTATGTCAGCAAGCCAAATCATTTGGCACGTCTGGCGACCACGAGCATGGCGTAGCTTATTAACAGGTTTATTTCTCGCCATAGCGCGCACCCTGTCTGAGACCGCACCGATATTATTTGTCGCTACTGTCTTCTCTGGCGTGAGCTGGCCGAATTCCTTATTTTCACCCGTAACCAGCCTGCAAACCCATATCTTTTACCTGGCGCAAGAAGCCGTCGATGAAAAGACCGTAGCACATGCCTGGAGTAGCGCATTAGTTCTTGTTATGCTGGTTGCTATGTTCAGTGTTATTGCACATATTCTTAATAGACGGTATAGCAACCATGGATAAGCTAAGAAGAGTAGCGGCAGTGGAAACCGTCAAAAAAATACGTTCGCAAGCAGCCCCCCTACGACAAACTCGAGTTGTTATTAGCGAACTGTCATTAAAGCGTGCTGGCCGAACCATTCTCAACAACCTTAACCTTAGCCTTGCCGACCAAGGCATTACCAGCATCATTGGCCCTTCTGGTGCAGGAAAAAGCTCGTTGCTGCGTTGTATGAATGGCTTGGCCAAAGACTGGCAAGGCAAAATTACTATCGATGGGGTCTGTAGTAGGCGCTGGCCAGAAGGTGACCATGCCTTATGCCAACATATTGGCTTAATTGGCCAAAAACCCACCGTATTTCCCTGCTCAATTGCTGATAATGTGCTTTTTGGTATTCGTGGCAAGCAACGCCGGCAAGATAATAAGGCTCTGATAAAATTTTGTCTTCAACAAGCCGCCTTATGGGGTGAAGTCTGTGATCGACTTAACCACGATGCACAAACACTCTCTATTGGCCAGCAGCAGCGGTTGTGCATCGCCCGTGCGCTAGCCGTAAAACCCGCCGTTATTCTACTGGACGAACCAACGGCTTCTCTCGACCCACGCTCAAAAAACAAAATAGAAGCATCACTGTATGAGCTCGCTAAAAATATGCCTGTAGTTGTCGTCACCCACGATCTCGATCAAGTACGCCGCCTCGGTGGCCACGCCTTGTTTATGTGTGACGGCAAGCTAATTGAACAAGCCGACAGCACTACGCTACTGGATACGCCACAACGTATTGAGACACGCGAATTTTTTCAATGGAGCATCTGTGATTGTCCGCCAGACACCAACGAATAAAGCACACTAGTCAACTATTAATATTGGGCAAACCACACCCGTACCACCCAAACCACAATAGCCATTCGGGTTTTTCGCCAAGTATTGTTGGTGATAGGTTTCTGCATAATAAAACTCGGCGACTGATTTAATTTCAGTGGTGATCGCACCATAGCCGGATTGCTTTAACTGCCCCTGGTAATCTACCAAGCTTTGTTTAGCTAACTTCATTTGCTGCGCGTTATAGGGATAAATACCAGAACGATATTGCGTCCCCCTGTCATTACCTTGCTGCATTCCCTGTGTCGGGTTATGCGCTTGCCAAAATGTTTTTAGTAAGGCTGTATAGTCAATAAGGCTAGCATCATAAACAACGTGAACAACTTCGTTATGCCCTGTCTGGCCACTACAGACTTCTTCATAACTTGGGTTAGGCGTATACCCCGCCGCATAACCAACGGCGGTAATATAAACCCCTTTTAACTGCCAAAAACAACGTTCAGCACCCCAAAAACAACCCAGGCCAAACATCGCTTGCTCCATGCCGTCAGGAAATGGAGGTTGCATACTATTACCATTGACATAATGCGTATAAGGAACAGGTATTGCTGTATCACGGCCTGACAACGCCTGATCAGCATTCAACATCGTGAATTCTTTTCGGCCTAGCACTGCCACCCCTTATTTTAAAACTAATTTAGTTGGGTAGTTTCTACATATTATTGACATAGTGAACAAGAGAATATTGCGCCTCATCATCCAGTCCGAGAAATTGAACGCCGACATGATACTCATTCTCAGATAAGCGGAAAAATCGCGTCACCACGGCATCACAATCCAGAGTAAAGTCCTCAGCCATCTTAATACTCAGCGTGAGATTAACGTTATCCTGTCGCCCTGACCAATGAGCCCCTGGGAAAACCTGTTGTACTGTCCCATAGTTGCAGCGAAACGATATGCCCATATAGGACAAATCTATACTGGGCATGGTGCACATTTGCCCACCAAGCAAAAGCACATTAACTGGTAATTTGACCTTAACACGCTTCGATAATCGTCGATCCATAAGCAGTCTTTCTGTTTACTCGAGCTTTCAGTAACAAGAGATTTCTAAGCGTTCTAAACGCCCTATACTTCATATTACCGCATTTTACCTCTGTAATATCGCTCCCTTATCACGTTTTTTCAAAATCATACTGGCGGTAGACACTAAGCAAGTCGAAAAGACCAGCGCTCGTTTCCTGTCCACCATCAAATACTGGTAGCGACACGCCCCCACGCTTTCGCGAAGCCTGCCCCGTGCTTGACACGGGGGACAGGCTCTTGGGGTGCAACGCGCCTGCGTAGAGTATGGCTTGGGCAGATTCAAGCAAAGGCTTGCTTTGATAGTGAGACTGATGAGCAAAATGAATATATTTCAATGCCAGAAAAGCATTAAACCACTGTAAAAATCGCTCAATTAGAGCATCTATACTAGCAGTATTGGCTCGAATTTCGGCCATACGCTGTTCAACGCCTTGCTGTTCGAGAAATGTCACTAGTGCTTGAGGCAATAACTGCAAGCCGCCAATAGTAAAGTCAGACTCATCTGCTAAACCATGCAACCAACTCACCAAACATCGTAAATCTTGAAATACTTGTGAATCATAGGTGCTATAAGCGCTAGAGCTGTCCTTCATCCAACGTGACACAGCAGAGCCGGTACCAAAAGGAACCCGCTGCGATAAACGTGCAGAGGGTAGCACCCGTGCTGCATGAATACGCCCACATTGGCCTAAAGCAGTAAATTTGTGAATAAAATAGAAATCTTCACCACCCTGACGCTTGTTCATTCCACCTTGTGCCATATAGGCATTAGCACGCACAGCAAAGCATGACCCTAGCGTCTGATAGTCATACGGTAAGCCCGAGTAGCAGATGCCTTGAACGTAGTAGCGCAGAAACAGTTCGTAAGCGATAATCGCGTCACGATGGCTTTTATCAGGCACTTCTGCAATCTGATGCTCAAAATCGACAACTGCAATTTGATGTTGTCGATTAACAAAAAAATAGTTACTCAGTTCACATAGATAATTCTCGCTTAGCAAACAATCCGCATCGAGAGAAACACATACGCCCTCCTCATTACCCACTTCAGCAAAGCGTGAAACAGCGAGATCTAAACCGATCTTACGTGCCAGGCCAACTCCTTGGTGTTTTACGGGCAGGCTGTCCTCAAAGACACAATGCAAACGAAATGCAGCTTCATTAAATCGCTCAGCCCAAGCAGACAATTCGCCTAGTGTTTGCTGGTTCTGTCGATGAATGACATCGCCGTCTTGACTCGAAGCGTTTATAATAAGCAACACTTCAACGGCACAACCTGGCCTGGCGCACGCATACAAGGCATTAATGGTATGCATTACATCAGGTTCGTTGTAACAGGGAATGACCACAATCAGACCTAAATTTGATGCTGGCAAACCAGCGCTGGAATCAAGGGGCTTAAATGTCGCGGCAAAACGTTGGCAATAACGCAGCCAGCGCTGTTGAATAGTATTCTCAGATCTTGTTAACATTAGTTATTAAACACTAAATTTAAAATATTAATTATAGGGAACCTCTAATCAATCCATGGCAAAAAAATCGATAGGC
>CAYUKF010000009.1:18777-21440 GCA_964445215.1 uncultured Thiotrichales bacterium | reverse complement strand
TTGCGTGGCCTATTGATTGCTACTCTATCGGTATTGCTTATCTCTTGTGCCTCGACCAAGCCTGCGACTAAAAATTTTCACGTTGTGCGATCAGGTGAGACGCTCTTTCAGATTAGCCAAAAATATGGCTATAGTCATAAGGTGCTGGCTCGTTGGAATGGGATAAGACCGCCTTATCGAATTCAAGCTGGGCAATTGATCAGAATCAGCCCACCAACTGTTATTGTTAAGGCACAAGGTAGTCAGCGTAAGCAAGCCCCCGTTGTTGATAATCGAAAACCTGCACAATCAAAACCTAAGGTTAAAGCAAAGCCAAAATCGACATCTCAATCGACGCCTAGGGTCAAACAAAAACCTAAAGTAAATTTTAAGAAACCACTTTCAACCCCTAGTAATAAAAGCACTTCTACTAAATTTGGCTGGCCTTTAAAAGGCAAGATAGTGTCGGGTTTCTCTGGCACGAGAAGAGGTAACCAGGGTATTGATATTGCAGGTACGGCGGGGCAAACAGTACATGCTGCCGCTGCGGGTAGGGTGGTTTACAGTGGTCATGGGCTACGTCAGTTGGGTCAGCTGATCATTATTAAACATGATTCACGCTTTTTAAGTGCGTATGGTTTTAACAGCCAACTATTGGTGAAAGAGGGTGATAAGGTTAGGCCGGGTCAGAAGATTGCGGTGATAGGCAAGAATAAGACGGGCCGTTATGTACTGCATTTTGAGATTCGTCGTGATGGCAGCCCGGTTAATCCAAAGGTTTACCTTAAATAAGTCTTTTTATAACCTGGATATATTGCCCGCTATCAGCCGTGGCATAAAACCTTAAAAAAACACGATGGCGGCAACGTGGCGTTGTTCTTCCATCAGGATGTTATAGGTGCGACAGGCGGCGCCTGAGCTCATTACTTCAACACCGATACCTTGTGCTAATAAGCATTCACGAATACCTTTGGCCGGCCATTTTAGTGTGCTACCACTGCCGAGCAGGACGATCTCAGGTTGGTGTTCTTGTACTTTGGCGAGTTCATCGGCACTGATTTCATCATAGGGGGTGTTGGTCCAATCTTTGATGAGCAATCGCGGCATAATCAACGAGGTTGAGGTAATAAGTTCTATGGCGACAGCTTGGTTACCAAATCTGGGATCTTGAATGCGCTTAACAGTCGCCGCCATATCTTGCGGCGGTGTTACAATAAGCTCTTCAGGCGTGTAGGCGCGGATGACGTAGTGGTCACTATTGGTTTCCAGGCTAAATTGCATGATGATGGCGTCTGTAAAATGATGACATTGTGACGTCTTTGCCTTATCTGGTGCAAGTAGGGATGACTGCTGTGGATACGTTATTCTCCTTAATGTGTTCAAAGTGTTTGCTATAAGCTCCTAAAAATCTTAGACTTTTTACTTTTTAGAGGCGAAAAATTTCATTGTTTCAGGATTTTCCACGTATAAAGCGCCTACCTCCTTATGTCTTCAATATTGTCAACGAGCTCAAGGCTGAAGCCAGGGCGCGTGGTGAGGACATTATTGATTTTGGTATGGGCAACCCAGATCAGCCGACACCGCAGCATATCGTCGATAAATTGGTTGAAGCAGCGCAGCGCAGCGACACGCATCGCTATTCCTTGTCGCGTGGTATTCCACGTTTACGGCAGGCGATTTGCAACTGGTATCGTAACAAATACAATGTGTCGCTCGATGCTGATAAAAATGCGATTGTTACTATTGGTTCAAAAGAAGGCTTGGCACATTTGGCCATGGCGATGGTTGGCCCGGGTGATGCGATCCTGGTGCCGAACCCAGCCTATCCGATACATCCGTATGGATTTGTGATCGCCGGTGCGGATATTCGTCATGTGCCGTTAACCGAGGGGGCTGATTTTTTCGCTGAGCTTGAAAAAGCGATTAAAGATTCGTGGCCCAAACCAAAAGCCTTGGTGCTGAATTTCCCGGGTAACCCAACAACGCAATGTGTCGATCTTGAATTCTTTGAAAAAGTTGTTGCCATTGCCCGTGAGCACGAGATTTGGGTCATTCATGACCTGGCCTATGCTGATATTGTATTCGATGGTTATAAGGCACCTTCGATATTGCAAGTGCCGGGTGCGATAGATGTCGCGGTTGAATTTTATTCATTATCAAAAAGCTATAATATGCCTGGCTGGCGCGTTGGTTTTATGTGCGGTAATGAGGTGCTGGTTGCTGCTTTGGCACGGATAAAGTCTTATCTCGACTATGGCATGTTTACACCCATTCAGGTGGCAGCCATTACTGCGCTTGAAGGGCCGCAAGAATGTGTTAGCGAGATACGCGATATGTATTGCAGTCGCCGCGATGTGCTGTGTCAAGGTTTGAATGCTATCGGTTGGCAGGTGACGCCACCAAAGGCGACGATGTTTGTCTGGGCGCCAATACCGCAAGCTTATAAAGCGATGAGCTCGTTAGAGTTTTCAAAAAAACTATTAGCCGATGCTAAGGTGGCAGTATCACCGGGTATTGGCTTTGGCTCTTATGGTGATGATCATGTGCGTTTTGGGTTAATCGAAAACGAACACCGCACGCGCCAGGCCATTCGCGGTATTAAAGAAATGTTTCGTAAAGATAGCTTAGGAACCTCTGATCAATTCATGGAACATGATCTTGCCGACTGAACCCTGTTATATAAA
>CAYUKF010000009.1:0-18677 GCA_964445215.1 uncultured Thiotrichales bacterium | reverse complement strand
AACCTCTGATCAATTCATGGAACATGATCTTGCCGACTGAACCCTGTTATATAAATGGCCAGCTCTGCGTTATACCCCAAGGGCACTTCCTGCGGGGCGCGAATCTTGCTAATAGCACCACTATTGGGTGCGCCCCGCAGGAAGTGCCCTTGGGGTACAGTTCGTACCTTGATCTGGAATATTTCAGCCGACAATCTCATTGTCCCAGAATTAATCAGAGATTCCTTTGTTACGGCAATTTGAATGAAGGAGATAGCACTGTTGAAAGCTGTTAACGTTGGCATTCTTGGCCTGGGTACTGTGGGCGGTGGCACCATCAATGTGCTGGCGCGTAATGCTAAAGAAATTGCCCGTCGTGCGGGTCGCGAGATCAAGATTATTGCAGCGGCCGCACGCGAAGTTAAAGGTTGTTCTACTGACGATTTTAGCGTTACTGAAGATGCCTTTGCAGTGGTTAATAATCCCGATGTTGAAATCATTGTCGAGTTAATTGGTGGTTACGATCCGGCCAAAGAACTTGTGCTAACGGCCATCCGTAATGGCAAGCATGTTGTTACTGCTAACAAAGCGTTGATTGCACTGCACGGTAACGAACTGTTTGCCGAGGCACAAAAGCATGGTGTGACCATTGCGTTTGAAGCGGCGGTGGCGGGTGGCATCCCGATTATTAAAGCCTTGCGTGAAGGCTTGGCAGGCAATTCAATTTTGTGGGTTGCTGGTATTATTAATGGTACCGGTAATTTCATTCTCAGCGAGATGCGTGACAAGGGTCGTGATTTTGCTGATGTGTTAGCCGAAGCACAAGCCCTGGGTTATGCCGAGGCCGATCCAACCTTTGATGTTGAAGGGATTGATGCAGCGCATAAGCTGACTATTCTTGCCTCCATTGCGTTTGGTATCCCACTACAATTTGATGCCGTATTTACTGAGGGTATTACTAACATCACCCGAGATGATGTGCAATATGCCGAGGAATTAGGCTACCGTATTAAACATTTAGGCATAGCACGCCGCACTGACGCTGGTATTGAGTTACGCGTGCACCCGACAATGATTCCACAGCGTTGCTTAATTGCCAACGTTGATGGCGTAATGAACGCGGTATTAGTGATGGCGGATGCCGTAGGACCGACCTTATATTATGGTGCGGGTGCAGGTGCTGAGGCCACGGCCTCAGCCGTCGTTGCTGATCTGGTCGATGTGGTACGTGCATTAACGACTGATCCTGAAAACCGTGTACCGCATTTAGCATTTCAGGCTGATGCTTTGTCTAATATTGCCGTGTTAACAGCCGATGAGTTTGAAACAGCTTATTATTTAAGAATGAACGCAGTCGATGAACCCGGCGTGTTGGCCGATGTCACCCGCTTGCTTGGCGAGCAGGGCATTAGCATTGAAGCTATTTTACAAAAAGGCTCATCGGGTGACGATAAACTCGTGCCTATTGTGTTGTTAACGCAAAGAGTCAAAGAAGCGAAGATGAATACTGCGCTTGCAGCGATTACGCAATTGGCTACAGTCACTGGGCCCATTGCACGTATTCGTGTTGAATCACTAAACTAACTAATATTTATTTATGTTGAGAACAAACCATGCCATTTCGTAATCGTTACACCGGTTTAATTGATACTTATCGTGATCGTTTGCCCATTAATGATAGCACCCGCGTGATTAGCCTGGGTGAGGGTAATACCCCATTAATCCAGCTACATAATATTCCTGACATGTTAGGCAAAGATGTCGACATCTATGTCAAATACGAAGGATTGAATCCGACGGGTTCGTTTAAAGATCGCGGCATGACCATGGCAGTGACAAAAGCGGTTGAAGCAGGAAGTAAAGCCATTATTTGCGCTTCAACGGGTAATACCTCAGCCTCAGCTGCAGCTTATGCAGCACGTGCCGGTATTGCTGCATTTGTTTTGATACCCGAAGGTAAAATCGCACTTGGTAAACTTGCCCAGACGATGATGTATGGTGCCACAATCATTCAAATCAAAGGTAATTTTGATGATGGTATGCGCTTAGTCAAAGAAGTTGCCGAAACTGCACCAGTGACAATAGTTAACTCTATTAACCCGTTTCGTTTACAGGGTCAAAAAACAGCAGCCTTTGAAATTATTGAAGAGCTGGGCCGTGCACCGGATTATCACTGCTTACCTGTAGGCAATGCCGGCAACATTACGGCGCATTGGATTGGTTATTGTGAATCTGCTGCTGCGTCAGGTGATTGTGTGACTGAGGCCTGCACCTTTTGTGATGGTCATTGTAAGTATACGGGTGACCCTATTGTGGGGAATCGTCCAGTCATGGTGGGCTATCAGGCCAGAGGTTCGGCACCGTTTATGCGTGGCGATATGGTTGATGATCCAGATACGGTGGCAACCGCGATTCGTATTGGTCATCCGCAATCGTGGCATCAAGCCTGGAAAGTCAAAGGAGAGTCAAAGGGTTGGTTTGATGAGTGTACTGATGAGCTAATTCTTAGCACGCAAAAATTGCTAACTGAAAAAGAGGGAATTTTTTGTGAGCCTGCTTCTGCAACATCATTGGTCGGCGCGATTGAAGACATTAAATTAGGTAAGATAAAAGAGGGTAGTACGATTGTTTGCACCCTAACTGGTCATGGCCTGAAAGATCCTGATATCGCTATGAAACAAGGTCAATCGACATTCGTTACGGTTGATGCAACACTTGATTCTGTTAAAAAGACAATTCTTGATAATATGGAATAAGCCATATATCATCGAGCATTCCTTTTAGGCGTTATCTTTAATAATCTGCGCAATGGTTTGTGTTAAACGCCTGGTACATTTGTCAATTTTATCGGGGTCTTGGGCATTTAAAATATGCGACTCCAAAGTGCTTGCTGCCTCTTTAAGGTTAGGCCAGTCAACGTAACAGCTCGCACCATAAAGCCGATGTGTAAGCTGATGAATTGCTTCGGAATCGTTGTTGCGCTGATAGTCCTCCAGTTGTGCCAGGTTCGTTGGCAGTTCTTTAAGTAGCATGGTGCGTAATTCGTTGAGGGTAGAGACTGCTTTTTTATCTTTATTGTGTGTGTTTTTTCTGGTCCCTTTATTATTGTCGTCATTGTTGTTAAACCAGTTATCGAGTTGATAAAATAAATCTTGCTCGGTCACGGGCTTGATAAGCCGATCATTGAAGCCGATGTTAATTAATTCACGTAGACTTAAACTAAAAGAATCTGCGGTTAAGGCGATGATCGGAGTGGTTTGGTTTATGCACCTGGTATTACGTATGCGTTTAACTGCTTCGACTCCATTGACATCGGGCATATGGATATCCATTAATATCACGTCGAACTTTTGTTGATTAGCCAGAGTAACTGCTTCAATAGCGCTGCTAGCCAGTTGATATTGATGCCCGTTGCGTTGCAATAAGTGAGAGACCACCCTCAGGCTAATATCATGATCGTCGACAATAAGAATATGGCGACTATTGTTTGTCTTTTTCACGTTCATTGCTTCTGAATATCGTGGGTGTTATCCCTTTGCAAGCGATTGTCGAGTGTATAACAGATCACCGTAAAAAGGCGTTCTTTTAGCGCTTCAGCAAGCAAAGTGTCTATTTTTACGATAGAATTCGCGTATGCATTTTCCAACTATTGAAGACTTTGTCGGTAATACACCGCTGGTACGCCTGCAACGATTAATCGGTCAAAGTAGCAACACTATTTTATTGAAATTAGAAGGCAATAACCCTGCTGGGTCGGTCAAAGATCGTCCTGCTATTAGCATGATCAGCCGTGCTGAGATGCGTGGTGATATTACACCTGGTGACACCTTGATTGAGCCTACCAGTGGCAATACCGGCATTGCCTTAGCAATGGCAGCGGCGGTTAAGGGTTACCACATGATTTTGGTTATGCCTGAGCATATGAGCCTGGAGCGGCGCAGCATTATGCGTGCTTACGGCGCTGAAATTGTGTTAACGCCACAAGCAGGCAGTATGGAAAAGGCTATTGATGTCGCATGCGAACTGGTTGCCAAGGGTAAAGGTAAGCTGTTAGATCAGTTTGCTAATTCGGCTAATCCATTGGCGCATTATGAAGGTACAGCAAAAGAGATTTGGCGTGATAGTCAAGGCACAATCACTCATTTTGTTTCATCGATGGGAACAACCGGCACCATTATGGGCAGTTCTCGTTATCTGAAAGAAAAAAATTCAGCTATTCAAATCATCGGTGTGCATCCCGAAGAGGGGTCTAGCATCCCCGGTATTCGTCGCTGGCCAAAAGAATATTTACCTAAAATTTATGATGAGACGCGTGTTGATCGCATTATTGAGGTTAATGAACAAGAGGCTACTGAGACCATGCTCGCTATGGCGCGTGAAGAAGGGATATTCGCTGGCATGTCATCTGGCGGCGCTTTATGTGCTGCTTTACGGCTATCACAAGAAGTCGACAATGCGACGATTGTGAGTATTGTTTGTGATCGTGGTGATCGCTATCTCTCAACGGGTATTTTTTCCTAACTATGAACGTATTTGTATTTGATATAGAAACCGTGCCCGATGTAGAGGGCGCAAGACGTATTCATGACCTTGAGGGGTTAGATGATAAAGGCGTAGCCGATGTGTTGTTTTATCACCGTCGTCAGCAGGCTAATACCGAATTTTTACGCCATCACCTACACCGCATTGTCGCTATATCTGTTGTGTTTCGTGGCTCTTCTGACCGGCTTAAGGTGTGGTCACTTGGTGATGAGGGTTCATCAGAGAAAGAGCTTATCCAACGTTTTTTTGAGGGTATAAATAAATATACACCCACCTTGGTGTCATGGAACGGCAGTGGTTTTGATTTACCCGTTTTACACTATCGCATGTTAGTCAACGGGGTTGTTGCGCCACGCTATTGGGACAGTGGTGATGATGATCGAGACTTCAAGTGGAATAATTATCTGAGCCGCTACCATCAACGTCATACCGACTTAATGGAGGTGTTAGCCGGCTTTAGCCCGCGTGCCAATGCACCACTGGATGAAATGGCAGCCCTGCTTGGTTTTCCTGGCAAAATGGGTATGAGTGGCGCCAAGGTGTGGGATGCCTATCAAGCTGGTGACATTAAAGGCATTCGTCACTATTGCGAACTTGACGTGCTTAACACCTATTTAATTTATCTACGTTATCAGATGATTCGTGGTCAGTTACTTGAAGCCGAATATATTAATGAGTGTCAAATGCTTAGGAATGTCTTGGCAGAAGAAAAACATGAGCACTTTGATCGCTTTCTTAGTGCCTGGAAAAACTAATTGTCCAGAGCAAAAAAACAAGTCATTGTAGAACATACCGCAACAGTCGAAGATCTTAGCCACGATGGTAGAGGTGTCGTGCGTGTTGACGGTAAGACCGTGTTTCTTCATGGCGCGCTGCCGGGTGAAGAGGTCACTTTTAATTTAAAAAAGCGTCGTCGTCGCTGGGATGTTGCTGAATTAATCCGTATTCACAATGCGTCTAATGACAGGGTTGAACCACGCTGCGCTGTCGCCACCATGTGTGGTGGTTGTAGTCTTCAGCATCTCAATAGTGAGTCACAAACTGCATTGAAACAACGTAGTTTACTTGAGGCGCTAAAACGAATAGGTAAAACTGAACCACAAGAAATTTTACCTATTATGACGGGTGATCTTTGGGGCTACCGACGTAAGGCAAGGCTCGGTGCGCGTTACGTTACCAAGAAACAATCACTGTTGATCGGTTTTCGTGAAAAAGATGGCCGTTTTCTGACAGATATGCAGCGGTGCGAAGTACTACATCCCAATGTCGGCGAACGCATAAACCAGCTACGCGAGTTGGTAGGTGGCATGAATGCGGCGAAAGAGATTGCGCAAATCGAAGTCGCGATGGGTGATACAGTGACTGCATTGGTATTTCGTAACCTGATTGCGTTGGACGACGATGATAAAGTAAGCTTAATCGACTTTGCCAAGAGCAGTGGTTTACATATTTATCTACAGCCAGCAGGGCCAAAAAGTGTTACGCCACTTTGGCCGCTTGATTCAAAATTATCTTACCGTCTTGATCAATTTAATCTCGAGTTTGAATTTTTACCGAGTGATTTCACTCAGGTTAATCAAAGTATTAATCAACAAATGATCGCGCAGGCCATTGACTTGCTCGATTTAAATAAGCAAGATCGTGTTTTCGATTTATTTTGTGGCCTGGGCAATTTTAGTTTACCTATTGCTCGCTTTGCTGGTGAAGTGCTCGCGGTTGAGGGAGAGGCCAGCTTGGTACAAAGGGCGAAAGATAACGCCGAGCGTAATGCTATCGATAATGTTGAATTTCACGTAGCGGATTTGAGCCAACCACTTATCGATACACCTTGGTTTAAATCGTTTATCCAACACGGTGTTGATAAGATGTTGCTTGATCCGCCACGTTCTGGCGCCTATGACATCATTAAAGAATTACAGCCAGTTAAATTCAAGCGCATTGTCTATGTCTCCTGCCATCCGGGTAGCTTGGCACGTGATACGGAGCTACTGGTACACGAGCACGGTTATAAATTAGTCAAAGCCGGTATTATGGATATGTTTCCGCATACGGCACATGTTGAAGCAATGGCTGTGTTTGAACGCTGATGTGAGGCGTTAGGGATAGGAATAAACAAGGGCAGCTTATTGATGTATTCCAAGCAGTAAAATATTGCCAGCATCGTTGCGGAAAGCAACATAGGTACTTACAAAAACTGTACACTTTAATCATACATATTGAGAAGCTAGTCCAATATTCATATTTTTTAGGTAATCAATTGATCTATTAGTAACAATGCCAAAAATTAAGCACACTATTCTTAAATGGGCGCGGGAGACTTCAAATTACTCTATTGACGATGCGGCCCACAAACTCGGTATTACCGATAGTAATATTTCTAGTGCGGCCGAAAAGCTTGCTGTGTATGAAAATGGCGAAAAAGAGCCGTCTAGATCTTTACTAATACGGATGTCGAAACACTATCACCGCCCACTACTGACTTTCTATCTTGACCATCCCCCCAGTATTGGTGATCGTGGCGAAGATTTTCGAACTTTGCCCGACCAATTTGAAGTAATAGAGAATACGTACGTAGATGTTCTAATTCGGGATATAAAAGCCCGTCAAAGCATAGTTCGGGAAACTCTAATAGATGCAGATGAAGAAAACGTGCTTGAATTTATTGGCAAGCACAGTATCGAGAACGGTGTAGCAAGAATTGTCCAGACTATTCGAGAGTCTCTTAATATCAGCCTTGATGATTATAGAAATCAACCAAGTCATAAGGATGCATTCAGGCTTTTACGCCAGCACACAGAAATGGCCGGTATATTCGTACTTCTAAAAGGGAATCTAGGCTCATATCACAGCAATATCAAAGTGGCAGTATTTAGGGGGTTTGCCCTATCGGATGATATAGCACCCTTTATTGTAATTAACGATAGAGATGCAGAAGCCGCATGGTCATTTACCTTATTACACGAAATGGCCCATCTAATACTGGGGAAAACCGGTGTTAGTGGTGATTACGCTGAAAAGCAGATCGAGAAATTTTGTAATGATGTAGCAAGTGAATTTATTTTGCCTACATCAGAGTTCAAAAGGTTTCAGGTTTCTGACCACAATTTTGAAGCACTAAAGTCAAAAATATCTGAATATGCCTTTTCACAAAAGCTTAGTAGTTCCCATATTGCGTATCGGCTCTTTCGTCGGGGGGATATTGATAAGACTCTGTGGGATAGCCTGGGTGAATATTACAGGAATAGATGGATTGAGAGACGGAACCTTTTAAAGAAAAAAAATAGCCAAAAAGATGGTGGCCCGAGTTACTACGTCGTTAAACACTACAAGCTTGGTGCATTGGTAGAGTTAGTACAGCGATTAACTTATGCAGGCTCATTAACTACTACAAAGGCTGGAATGCTGTTAGATGTTAAGCCGCTAAAGGTACACCGATTATTTGAGTCAGGGCAGACTGCGTAAAGGTATTGTATTGATATATTTGCTCGATGCCAATACTCTGATTGATGCAAAAAGGGATTACTATCCTATTGAGAGGGTGCCTGAGTTTTGGGGTTGGCTCGTATATAAAGGACAACAAGGAAGTATCAAAATTCCCATAGAAGTATACGAAGAATTTTCTGATACAAAAGATAAAGATGGAAACAAAGATTCCTTGGCTTCTTGGGCTGAGGCTATTGAAGTTAAAGAGGCACTATTATTTGAGGAGGATGCGGAACAAGATTTGGTGGCCCGAATAACATATGGTGGGTATGTCGCAAACCCGACAGATGATGAATTAGGAAAAATGGGTCGAGACCCATTTTTATTGTCATACGCACTTAAAGACATATCTAATCGTTGCATTGTAACAACAGAAAGTTCTAAGCCATCAAGACAAGGAGCCAATCGTCATATCCCTGATGTTTGCCGCGAATTTAACATACCTTGCATTAATAACTTCCAAATGATTAAGGAAATGAACTTTAGTACAAACTGGGATGCTTCATAAATCTATACATTACACAGTGAATCAGGAAGTTGCGCAGTGTGTGAAAATACCGCTAACAAAAAACATTCAGCGGACAGTGAAAAGTAGCATTTCGCTTTGCTACACTCTGTTTTTAACTGCCGCTGGTGCAAGACCGTTACCTGGGCGGGCGAAGAAGTCTCACTTGATACAGGTTACTACAATGTTTGTCTGGTTAAGCAGCCTTATAAAGACTGGTCTTAAGCATTTCCCACACAAAGGCACTATTGTCTTTGCCTTGTTTTTTATATCGCTTGTATTATTTGGTTGTTCTCCACAAAATAATGATCATATTCGCTTTGCGCTACAAAGCATGCCTGTCACGCTAGACCCACGTTTTTCTACTGATGCTGCCAGCAGTCGAATTAACCGATTATTGTTTCAACGCTTGATTGGCTTTGATGACAATTTTCAAGTCATACCTGAGTTAGCACAATGGCAGCAGATAAACCCAAAAACTTATCGCTTTGAATTAATCGAGCCTGACCGCCAATTTCATCATGGCCGTCAACTCGACGCCAACGATGTCGCTGCAACTTACCAATATATAAAAAACCCTGCCAACGCATCACCACACCGATCAAGCCTCGATGTGATAGCGCGAATGGATGTTGTCGATGGCACTACCATTGATTTTTATTTAAACGAAGCCGATACACTTTTTCCAAGTCGCTTAGGTATTGCTATTTTACCTGCCGAGCTGATTACTTCAGGACATAATTTTCGAAAACAGCCTATAGGCAGTGGTGAGTTCCAGTTTATAGCGCAGCCATCACCCACACGTTTACAGTTACAGCGCCTCTTTGATAAGCAAGGTTTCGATTTTGTGCATATGCCTAATCCAACAACGCGTGTGCTTAAGCTGATTAATAATGAAATTGATATGATGCAAAATGATATTAGTCCTGAGTTGGTAGCGTATCTTGAGCGTCATGCAGGTATTTATGTTAAGCGTAGTCGCGGTTCTAACTTTACTTATTTAGGGCTTAATTTAGAGTCACAGAAATTAAACAAGTCTATAGTGCGCCAAGCATTGGCTCATGCATTGAATAAACAAGAAATTATTACCTTTTTGTTTCAAGGATCGGCAAGACCTGCTAACACAATATTAAGTGATGACCATTGGGCAGGCAATGCACAGCTTGATGCTTACAGTTATGATCCAGAATTAGCGCGAAAATTTCTTGCTGAGGCAGGCTATGATGAAAATGCACCGCTAGAGCTGACCTATAAGACGTCGAGTGACCCTTTCCGTATACGTTTAGCAACGGTCATTCAAAGCCAACTTGAAGCCGTTGGTGTGGTGGTTGATATCCAAAGCTATGACTGGGGGACATTTTACGGTGATATTAAATCGGGTCGTTTTCAACTCTACAGCTTGAGCTGGGTCGGCATTAAGTCACCGGATATTTTTCGTTATGTGTTTCACAGTAGTGCTTTTCCACCCGAAGGCGCTAATCGAGGTCGCTATGTTAACCATCAAGTTGATAATTTGATTGAGGCAGCCGCGTTAGAGACAGATGTTGATGCGCAAGCCGATTTTTACCAACAGATGCAATCAATCATCCACGACGATTTACCTTATATTCCCCTGTGGTATGAAGACCATGTTTACCTGTCACGCGATACGGTCAGTGGTTATAGTATGTCAGTTGATGGTAGCTACGATGGTTTAAAAACGGTGATAAAACAATGACAATCCTGAAATCCGCAGTTGAACGGCACACAGAGTGCGTTTTTTATCGTCAATGGCAAGGCGCGATGAGGAATAATAGCCAGCCTATTGTGACGATTCGCAACGCCGTCAGTGGCGATAAAAAACGTGCTCTGTGTGCCGTAGCGGTGCAGCCAACAGGTGAACCCGCTAAAATTATAAAACATTGAATATTTCAACATGCTAATACAACTTCTAAGCGTTCAACTGCGGAATTCAGGATAATGCAACGACTTTACATCAACATACCTCAGCAACGCCTAGTGTTTTACGAAGATGATAGGTTACTATTGGAAAGTCGTATTTCTACTGCGGCAAATGGGGTAGGAGAGAAAAATGGCAGTGGTTGTACGCCACGCGGAAAACATATTATAAGAGCAAAAATTGGTGCCGGATTGCCTGAAAATAGTGTATTTGTCGGCCGTCGCCCAACGGGTGAACATTATAATGAAACTTTGGCAGAGACTTTTCCTGGTCGAGATTGGGTATTGACACGTATTTTATGGTTAAGCGGTTGCGAGTTAGGTCATAATCGCTTGGGTAATGTTGATACCATGCGTCGTTATATTTATATTCATGGCTGCCCTGATACGCTAGCGATGGGTAAGCCCGCATCACATGGCTGTATTCGTATGCGTAACGATGACATCATCACTTTGTTTGATCGTATTAATGTTGGTGCAAGTGTCATGATCAGCGGCAAGGACTAGTGTAGTGTCCTATACTAATGCATATATAGACGAAACGAGAAAGGACAGCTGCAAGGCGTGTCCTCACAGGAATAGTGGTGCTATCTCAAGAGGGCGCAACGCCGCAGATGCCTTTCTCGTTTCGCCCGCAGGGAAGCCATTGATGCCACGATTACGGCGTTGCAGCCCTTGAAAAGGGAGCCACCCTTCCCTGCGGGCTGCGCCTTGTACTTGTGGCGTCAATGGCTTTCTATATCTGTATTAGTATAGGACACTACACTAGGCTCGCCATGCTTAATTACTTCGTCAGTCGAATTGCTAGCGCATGCCTTGTCATACTCGGTGTTTCCTGCCTGGTTTTTTTCTTGATTCATCTCATTCCTGGCGATCCCATCGAAGTCATGTTAGGTGAGTCGGCACGTCCGGCAGATAGAGAAGCCCTGCGGCAAGCATTAGGTCTAAACCAACCGGTATTAACCCAACTAGGTCAATATTTGTCAAACCTCGCGCAACTTGATTTAGGTCACTCACTGCATTCTAAAGAAGCGATCAGCACTGTGTTATGGCAACGTATCCCGGCAACCGTTGAGCTGGCCTTGGCAGGTTTATTGGTTGCCTTGGTCTTGGCCTTTCCTCTAGGTATTATTGCTGCGCTAAGGCACGATACCGCTTGGGATCATAGTGCTATGACGGTTTCGCTACTGGGTGTTGCCATTCCAAACTTTTGGATGGGGCCGTTACTGATTTTGGTGTTTGCTATTGGCTTAGGCTGGTTACCTGTCAGCGGACGCGAACAAGCGACATCAATCATCTTACCTGCGTTGACCTTGGGCACAGCGATGGCCGCTATTTTATCGCGCATGATTCGCTCAACATTGCTTGAAGTATTAGGCGAAGACTATATTCGCACAGCGCGTGCTAAAGGTTTATCCCCTTATCAAATCGTATCGCGTCACGCTTTACGTAATGCCATGTTGCCAGTGATCACACTGATTGGTTTGCAATTGGGTACCCTGCTTGGCGGTGCAGTGATTACTGAGATTGTTTTTTCCTGGCCAGGAGTGGGCCAGTTAACGATTGAGGCAATACAAAAACGCGATTATCCTGTCCTGCAAGCCTGTATATTACTCATTAGTGTTAGCTACGTCGTCGTCAATACGATGACAGATCTTGTTTATGGCGCACTAGATCCTAGAGTTAGGCTTAGCGAACCATGATCCGCGACAGCCTCAGTATTATTATTATTGCTGTTTGGCTGTTTGCAGCTTTATTTGGCGCTTATTTTAGTTTAAGCCCTTATGAGATTGACCTGCCATCAATACTTATCCCGCCTAATAGTGAAACATGGTTAGGTCATGATGATTTAGGGCGCCCGCTGTTTGATCGTTTGGTCGAAGGGGCCAATGTCTCATTTACCGTTGCCGTCACTGTCGTCATTATTTCATCAGTGGTGGGCACATTGATTGGCAGTACCAGTGCCTATATTGGTGGTTGGTTCGATCATTTCATTGTCCGAATTATCGATGTTCTATTGGCGTTCCCAGGTATTTTATTAGCCATCGCCTTGGCTGGTGTTATGGGCCCAGGTATCGAAAATGTGGTGATTGCATTATCTGTCGTTGGTTGGGTCGGTTTTGCACGCTTATCGCGTGCGCAAGTAATGAGTATCAAGCACAGAGATCATGTGATTGCAGCAAATGCCTTGGGTACGGGGCGACCGACCATCATCTTGCGTCACTTGATTCCCTTGATATTGGCACCATTGATGGTTGAAGCGACCTTTGGTATTGCCAGCGTCATTTTGGCAGAGGCCAGTTTGTCATTCCTCGGTCTTGGTGTGCAACCGCCCGCCGCATCCTGGGGCAATATGGTGCGCGACGGTACCCGCTATATGTTAGTTGCGCCGCATATGGTACTGATGCCAGGTTTAGCGATTATGTTCGTCGTGTTAGCAGTCAACCTGTTAGGTGATCGCATTCGTGACAAACTTGATGTGCGCATAAGAAAATAGTTAACAATGTCGAAAAAATGGGGAATAGGTTGACATGTCGCTCGGCCCATTAATGATTGGCATAAAAGGCCTTGCGCTGGATAAGGCTGAGCACGAATTATTGTGTCACCCCTCTGTCGGTGGCGTCATTTTGTTTGCACGAAACTATGACTCCTTGCAACAACTCGAAGAATTAGTGGCCAATATTCATGCGCTTCGACAACCACATCTACTGGTTGCCGTCGATCACGAGGGCGGTCGTGTGCAACGCTTTCGCGAAGGCTTTACCACATTGCCTGCAATTCGAGAACTGGGTAAGCGTTACGATATTGATCGTGATCAAGCCTTGCATCAGGCAGAGCAGTGGGGTTGGCTGATGGCAGCTGAGCTGCGCGCAGTCGGTATCGACATGAGCTTTGCGCCAGTGCTGGACATTGATAGTGAAAAAAGCCAGGTGATTGGTGATCGTGCCTTGCATCATGATAGTGAGGTCATTTCGCGGCTTGCCTTTCGTTATATGCGTGGTATGCAAGCAGCCGGAATGCCCGCCACCGCCAAACACTTTCCAGGCCATGGTGGAGTAAGCCCCGATACCCACACTGAATGTGCGATTGATGGGCGTAGTTTTGAATTATTGGCACATGCAGACATACGGCCTTTCGATCATTTGATTAAATCGGATTTACCGGCCGTCATGATGTCGCACGTTATTTATAGTGAAATTGATCGCTGGCCAGCGAGTCTGTCAGCAACATGGATTCAGCAGATACTACGCAAGCGCCTTGGTTTTCAAGGCGTGGTTTTCAGTGATGATCTCTGTATGGAAGGCTGTGGCATCGCTGGCAACATGCTTGATCGGACTCATAAAGCTTTGGATGCAGGCAGTGATATGGTCTTAATTTGCAATGACTTTAAGGCCATTGCTAATGTTATTTCGAGATTAAATTTTAGTCCGGATCCATTAGCGACATCGCGTTTTGCACGCATGCATGGACATAAAGCCATGAATCTTAAGGCCTTGCACAGTAGCCAGCTTTGGCAACAAGCACAAGCAGCGCTTGAGGGCGATCTGCCGCCGCCATTGCAACTTACTTAACCTGGATATTTTATGAAGTGATGTGTCACCTCGCTTGTTCATTTGTTGCACAGAAAATATTTTCTCAGTGGCTTGCTAGGGAACCTCTGATTTATTCATGGAACACGACCTTGCACCTGAAATATCCCAGTTCTTCGTTACGAATCTTGCTAATAGCCCCGCTATTGCCTGCGGTTCGCGCCTCGATCTGGCCCTTTTATATATATGGTTCAGGCATAATCTCGCTGTCCCAGAATAAATCAGAGGTTCCTTAGCTGTTAAAGGGATTTTCATGTATTCAAATAAATCAGCATTGTTATTGGATATGAACAGTACATTTATGTTTGGCGAAGATAACTTTGGTAGTGCGGAAGATTTTTCTAAATATTATCGAAAAATTAGTGGGGCTCTCTCAGGAAGAGAAGTTAATAGAATTATCAGATCGGTTTATACGTATTTAGAGGAACGATACCCGAATGAAAATTACAGGCATAGCTTTCCAACGGTGGAGCAAACAATCAATAATGTTGTGGAGAGAAAATTATCGATGGAGGAGGTTTCAAAAATAGTGAAAACCTTTGCTCATCATGAAATTGGCAATATTGCTGTTGAATATATTGATGTGCTCCATAAGTTAAGCCAAAGCTATAAATTAGCTGTTGTAATTGATATTTGGGCGCCCAAAACAACATGGCTTACTTTATTTAAAGAAGTGGGAATTGATAAATTGTTTTCTGCGTCCTCATTTTCCTCAGATCACGGGATGGTTAAACCATCCCCAAAGCCATTTGATCTTGTGGTAAAGCAGCTTGGCATAAAGAAGGAAAAATGTTTAGTAATAGGGGATTCCATTCGTAGAGACCTTGGTGGGGCATCGGCGGCGGGCATTGATTGTGTATTAGTAGGTGTTGCGAAGCACGAAAATGCTTTAGGCTGTTACAAAGATTTATTAGAGTTAAGTCATGATTTGTAGTAAAACAGCTAATAAGACCATTTAGCTTTGACAAGTCTGTGTAAAGGCTTGTAAGTAAATTTATAAAATATTTGGGTTGACTGGCATGGTCAAATTTTATTTTTTTCAAAAATCTAAGAGTTAATTATAGTGGAAGAGCTTTTAAGTCAATTTCAAAACTGGACCTGGAATAACTGGATTAATCAGGTCTTTGTTGTTGTTTTTATTACCCTGGTTGCAGCCTATATCCAGCGCCGTGTCTTCAATAAGGTTTACCGGCGCTTACAAAAAACCAAAAATCCTTGGGATGATGCCCTTGTCGACGCACTACGTCGTCCTGCTACCGCGTTGATCTGGGTGCTTGGTATCAGTCTTGCCATTTCGATTATCCAGTCACATGCTGAAGTACCTATTTTTAAGGCGGTAGGATCGATTAGAGACGTACTGGTCATGGTCCTCATCGCTTGGTTTCTTTTGCGTTTTATTAATAACGCAGAAGGCAACATTATCAGCAAAAACAGGAAAGACCCCGTTGATGAAACGACTGTGCGCGCCATTGGTAAATTACTTAGCATCGCTGTTGTTATCACTACAGCCCTGGTTATTCTACAAACTTTTGGTTATAGCATTGCCGGTGTGCTCGCCTTTGGTGGGGTAGGGGGTATTGCCATTGGTTTTGCAGCAAAAGATCTGTTAGCCAATCTTTTTGGTGGCGTTATGATTTATCTTGATCGCCCGTTTGCTATTGGTGACTGGATACGTTCACCTGACCGTGAGATTGAAGGCACCGTTGAGCATATCGGTTGGCGCGTCACACGTATTCGTACTTTTGACAAGCGACCCTTATATGTACCTAACTCTGTATTTACTATCGTCTCGGTAGAAAACCCCTCGCGTATGTCGAATCGCCGGATCAAGGAAACTATCGGCATTCGTTATGATGATGCAGCGAAAATGGATGTTATTGTCAGTGATGTGAAGCAAATGTTAATTGATCATGCCGAAATCGATAATAACCAAACCATGATCGTTAACTTTAATAGTTTTGCACCCTCATCACTGGATTTCTTTATCTACACCTTTACTCACACCACAAAATGGATACGTTTTCATGAAATTAAACATGATATATTGCTACGAGTAGAGAAAATTATCAGTGATCATGGTGCTGAAATTGCCTTTCCAACCTCTACCTTGCATGTGCCTGATGAAATAGCAATTGATCAATCATAGTATCAAGTTTTATTGTTTTAGAAAGTAGTCACTGAGAGTTTTATGTTTCGTTTTAAAGCCGCTATTTTATTCATTTTATGTTTAATACCTCTATCTGTAGCAGTAGCAGTCTTTGAACCACTGCCAGCATTACCTCCCATTCCAAATGATAACCCACTCACTGAAGAAAAAATTGAACTTGGCAAGCAATTATTTTTTGACTCAAGGCTGTCGAAGAACGGGAATGTATCGTGTAATAGCTGTCATAACGTCACCGCAAGTGGTAGTGATGGCCAGCAGACGCCGGTTGGTAGTACCGGTAAACAACACCGGCGTAATAGCGCAACTGTTTGGAATGTAGGGTTTCATACCAGTTTGCATTGGGATGGTGAAGCACTGAGTTTGGAACATCAGTTTGCCATGCATTTAATTGACCCAGCGGTATTGGACAATACCGAACAGGTTATCGAAAAACGTATTGGCGCTATCCCAGGCTATCAACGTCAGTTTAAACGTGTGTTTGGTCACGACGACAGTGTCACGGTAAACACGATTGCAAAAGCCTTGGCAACGTATCAACGTACGCTGGTGACAGTTAATAGTCAGTTTGACCTCTATCTTAAGGGTGATGAGTCAGCGATTAGCGCACAAGCCAAACGTGGCTTCGATACGTTTAAGCAAGTCGAATGTTCGGCCTGTCATTTCTATGTCAATTTCGCTGGCCCACAACCGGGTATTGCCTTAAAAATGGGTGAAGGTTTTTGGGAGCTATTTCCTAATACCAGCGGCACAGTCTATGAAGAAAAATACGATCTCATTAGCGATGATCTAGGGCGTTATAACTATACGGGTGAAGCCAGCCACAAAAACATGTGGCGTGTGCCATCCCTACGTAATATCGCGATTACCGGGCCGTATTTCCATAACGGCAAAGTCGAAACCTTAGCGGAAGCCGTGCGCGTCATGGCCGCGACAGAGCTCGATCGTAAATTAAATGAACAGCAAGTTGCTGACATTGTTGAATTTCTAAACAGCTTGACAGGTCGTTTCCCCCTGCAAACGCTACCACGTTTACCTGATGATCATGGTGTAGAAGACGCCATTAATCATCGTAAGCAATCGGAACAGGCAGGTGGCGTGTCGATGGGTGTTTTTTCTGTTGACTCAAAAGGGGCAATGACACCAGCAGTGGTGCAGCCACACCTTCAGGGTAAATAGCTTGTGATAAAATCTCTTCAGTGCCTTACTGGTATAGGTTTATTTTTCCTGTTGTTGTCCAGTCACGCCTTTGCCAATCGTTGTGCGATGATTCATCCCTGGACAGGTTACTATCTTGATAATCAGGCTGAGGGCTGTGATAAAAAAGTGGTCAAAATGGATATTACCAATATAGAGGGTGAGGTTTTATCTCAATGGTTAAATAAAATGGATATTCGTGATAATCAGAGACTTAAAACCCATGTTATTGGAACAATGAAAAACGTCACGACAGTCAACACCTATCTTGACACGCATTGTATTGATGGACCTTGCCTTACCGGTCACGATCATCTTTGTCAGGATGATTAATGATTAAGATCAGTTTGTTTTTTTATGAATACTGATTTTAAGCCCGCATGGTGGCTACCCTCACCACACCTGCAAACTCTTTGGCCATTTTTTTTTCGTAAGCGCCCGCAACTAAATCTACGCCATGAACAGTTAGACTTAGCAGATGGCGATTTTCTTGACCTTTGTTGGAGTCAACGCACAGCAGGCCAATGGGTTTTGTTAATGCACGGCTTAGAGGGCTCGATTAAGTCATCTTACGCATCAGATTTGTTTGCTGTACTAGAGTCTCAAGGTTATCGACCCGTGTTTATGCATTTCCGTGGTTGCAGTGGTCGACATAATCGACTTGATAGAGCCTATCATTCAGGTGATACAGCTGATATTGCCACAGTGGTTGAACATATCACTAGACAAACCGGCACACCTGTCTTTGCCGTAATTGGTTCTTCGCTGGGTGGTAACGTATTACTAAAATGGTTAGGCGAAACAGGTGCTGCTAACCCACTATCAAAAGCAGTGGCAATATCGGTACCGTTCAGGCTTGGCGATGCGGCTAATCGGCTTAACCAAGGCGGGTCACGGCTCTATCGAAATTACTTGTTAGGAAAGTTGCGCCGTAAAATCATTGATAAGTTTGCCGGTAAAAAATCACCTATTAAGGTAGATGTGCGATCACTTAAAAGTTTTTGGGATTATGATAAACATGTGACGGCAGTCTTACACGGGTTTAATGGTGCAGATGACTATTACACGCAAAGTAGCAGTCGCCAATATTTGCAATCTATCCGCATCCCAACACAGATTATTCATGCCCTGGACGATCCATTTATGTTTAAAGAGAGCGTGCCAGAGCCTGCTGAGTTATCAGACAGTATTGATTTTGAGCTAGCACTTCATGGTGGGCATGTTGGATTTGTGTCAGGAACCCTGCCGTGGCGACCGCATTATTGGCACGAGCAGAAGA
>CAYUKF010000008.1:16506-23642 GCA_964445215.1 uncultured Thiotrichales bacterium | reverse complement strand
CTCGTGCAGCGAGAGTATAAAAAAGGGGCTGCTCTGAGGGTGATGTCTTGCTAGGAGCCTGTCGGACTTAGGTGATCGTAACGAGAGAAAGCCATTTTGAGTCCATTTTTTTGATCATTTGAGGCGAATATTGGGCATATTTAACGAAAAGGATCGAAAAAATGGGCCAAAAGGGCTTTTTCGCAGTAGATTCATCCTAAGTCCGACAGGCTCCTAGGTACTACCTTATGGTGCTAGGTGCCCTCGTGAACGGCACTATCGGGGTTTTCTTTTACCTATATTACGCTTAACGTAGGGACTACCTCGCTGATTCCATTTTCAGTCGCGCAACTACCGATGATGGCGGTGGCGTTCTATGAATGCTGAGCAGTTGACTGTTGTTGAGTGATTCGGATGGTTGCTCGTGTTGCTTTGGTTCAATATAAGTGTGCCGGTACTTGCCGCAGTAGGTGGTGTATTATTTATCGATGAATCTATTTCAATTCGGTTTATGCTGTCATGTGTGTTGGTGCTCGGTGGTATCGCGCTGGCGACTGGCTATAAAAATACTAGAAAAAGATTAAAAAATATTAGTTAACTAATTGATTAATAAATAGTTTGTTGTTAATAAATTAACAAGGTAGGTGTTGAGATGAATATAGGACTAGAGTCATTTGTCATTGTTATCGTCATATTGGCGGTGGTGATTTTATTTGCCAGCGTTAAGTCTGTCAGACAAGGCATGGAATATACCGTTGAGCGCTTTGGTCGTTACACCAGGACGTTGAGACCAGGGCTGCATTTTATTGTGCCGTTCATCGATAAGATTGGCGCCAAGATGAACATGATGGAGACGGTGTTGGACGTACAGTCGCAAGAAGTGATCACACGTGATAATGCAATGATCAGTGCTGACGGTATCGTTTTTTTTCAAATACTTGATGCAGCCAAAGCGGCGTACGAAGTCAATAATCTGCAACGTGCGATTTTAAACCTGACTATGACCAATATTCGTACGGTTATGGGGTCAATGGATCTTGATGAACTGTTATCGCAACGTGACAAGATTAATGCGCAATTATTAGGTGTAGTTGATGATGCTACGACACCTTGGGGAGTCAAGGTGACACGTATTGAGATTAAAGACATTCAACCACCGAAAGATTTAGTTGAAGCCTTGTCACGACAGATGAAGGCTGAGCGACTCAAGCGTGCAGCCATCCTTGATGCGGAAGGTGTTAAACAGTCTGAAATCCTGAAAGCCGATGGTGAGAAGCGGGCGACGATCCTCGAAGCGGAAGGGCGCAAAGAGGCCGCCTTTCGCGATGCCGAGGCACGTGAGCGTTCTGCTGAAGCCGAAGCCAAGGCAACGACCATGGTGTCTAATGCGATTGAGGCGGGTGATATTAATGCGATTAACTATTTTGTTGCCAATAACTATATCAGTGCCTTGGAAAAAATCGCTAGCGCACCGAACCAGAAACTGGTGTTTATGCCGCTTGAAGCATCGAGTGTGATTGGCGCCATTGGTGGTATTACTGAATTGGCCAAATCAGCGATGTCGAAACAACAGGATAAAAACAATGCTTGAGCAGATGGATTATTGGCATTGGTGGGTATTCGCTGTTGTGCTGTTAATTGTTGAGGCTCTGGCGCCAGGTGCCTTCTTTTTATGGATGGGCATTTCTGCTGCGATTGTCGGCCTGGTATTATTCCTTGTTCCTGATATGGCATCCTCGATTCAATGGCTAATTTTTGCTGTGCTGTCGGTAGCAACCATCGTGATTTGGCGTATGCGCTTAAAAAAGAAACCGACGGAGACAGATCATCCTACGCTTAATCGCCGAGGCACACAGTATATTGATCGTGTTTTTACCTTGAGCGAACCGATCATCAATGGCAGTGGCAAAGTTACTGTTGATGATTCAACGTGGAAGATACGAGGGGATGACTGTGCGGCAGGAACCAAGGTAAAAGTGACCAGTGCCGATGGCGTTATTTTGCACGTAAGTCAGCTTGATTAGCTGATTAAACTCAGCCCACCATTGCACGTAACAATACTCTGAGAAATGCGTTTAATTCTGTTGTTTTCCTGTTTAGATAAACCTGGATTGGTTGCTCTGTTATCGAGGTTTGTTTATGATCATAATGGTAATATTCATAGCCTGGATGAATATGTGGATAGTGACGAAGGACGTTTCTTTATTCGGGTAGAGTGGAGTGTCACAGAGTCGCAATATTCCTTAGCCGAACTTGAACGCGCATTTTCAGTACTGGCAAAAGATTGTAATGCAATATGGAAAATTAACGATAAAGACAAGAAATTACGCATAGCAATCTTTGTTTCAAAATACGATCATTGTTTGCGTGAGATCCTGTGGCGTCACCAGGCTGGGGAACTTGCTGTAGAAATACCCTTGATCATTTCTAATCATAATAACTTAGCTGATATTTGCGCTCAACATGGCATTGTATTCAAGGTTTTTTCGATAAGCCATGAAACAAAGTTAGAACAAGAAAATAAGCAATATGAATTACTTAATCGTCACAATATCGACACTTTAGTGTTAGCAAGATATATGCAAATATTGTCACCTGAATTTGTTCGGCGATATCAAAATCAGATAATTAATATTCACCATTCATTTCTACCTGCATTTATTGGTAGCAATCCCTATAAACAGGCTTATGAACGTGGCGTTAAAATAATCGGTGCAACCAGCCATTATGTGACTGCTGACCTGGATGAAGGGCCGATTATAGAACAAGATATTGTCCGAATCAGCCATCGTGAATCGCGAGAAGACTTAATTCGCAAGGGGCGTGATGTTGAGCGTCTTGTTCTGGTTAGAGCATTAGAGGCACACTGTAATCACCGTGTCTTAGTAAGCGGTAGCAAGACGATTGTTTTTAGTTAGAGATAAACATTGTTGGGTATGTTGATTGAGACGAACTGTGTCAAAAAAAATTCTTATACTGATTGGTTTATTGTTTGTGCTGCCAATTGTTGTGGCGTTTACGGGTAATCTGTATGCAGACAGTCATACCAGAAAAATCAATCATGTTCCCATCAATATTGATGATACAGCTATTCAGATTTACGCAGCACGTACCTGGGGCTTAAAAAAATTTCTTGCGGTACATACCTGGATTGCGTTAAAACACCCAGGTGATAATAAATTCACACGCTATGAAATTTTTGGTTGGGCCAAATATCATAACAAAGAGGTTTTGATTGTTCATCAAGGTGATCACGACGCGCCGTGGTACGGTAACGAACCAACACTCTTAACGGATATTCGTGGCCAACAGGCGCAAGAATTAATAGGTCGGGTTGAGCAGGCGATTAATGATTACCCTTTTCGCGATGATTATACAACTTGGCCTGGTCCAAACAGTAATACGTTTACCGCATTTATTGGTCGTCAGGTACCTGAATTAAAGCTTGACCTCCCTTCTACGGCAATTGGTAAGGATTATCGTGAACTTAATGAAATAGTTTCGCGCTCTGCCAGTGGCAGTGGTATTCAATTTAGTTTGTGGGGCTTGTTTGGCGTATCTGTTGGAATAGAAGAGGGTCTTGAGCTTAACCTGCTTGGACTCAATGTTGAGTTTGATTTTTTTGATCTTGCTATTGAACTACCAGGAATAGGCCGTATTGGTGCGCCTCAGTTCAAGCATAATGCTAGCGAGTCATCGTACGGTCAAACTTAATATGAAAGAAATAAACCGTATTATGAATGAAGCAGATTTAATCCATCCCTATGTGAAAATCGATGAGGCTATTACGTGTATGGCCAGTGAAATTAATAATAAGCTTGCTGATAGCAACCCCGTGGTGATTGTTTTACTTAAAGGTGGCTTGGTATTGTCTGGCCAATTATTACCACGCTTAGATTTCCCCCTACAGCTTGATTATGTTCATGCAACACGTTATCGAGACAAAACAGAGGGAGGCTCTTTGCATTGGATGGCGCGGCCCTCTATGCCTATCAAAGACAGAATGGTTTTATTATTAGATGATATTTTTGATGAGGGACATACTTTGGTGGCTATTCGTGACTATTGTCTGGCTGCTGGTGCCAAGCAAGTGCAAACAGCAGTGTTACTTGATAAGCAGCATGATCGTAAGACCGACTTAACCGTAGACTATATTGGTTTAACGGTACCAGACCGTTATGTCTTTGGTTTTGGCATGGATTACAAAGGCTATTTGCGTAATGCTAATGGCATTTATGCAGTGAAAGGACAGTGAAATAATAATGAATCGTTTAGGTATTATCGGTGGTAGTGGCTTAACCAAGCTAGAGAACCTTAAAATCACCAAACGCCAAATGGTGCAAACGCCATTTGGTGAGCCATCGGGGCCGCTTATAACGGGCATACTCAATGGTTGCGAGGCGATTTTTTTGGCTCGACATGGTTATGGCCATACTATTCCACCACATAAAATTAATTATCGGGCAAACATTTGGGCGTTTAAAGAGCTGGGTGTCAAAAACATTATTGCTGCGGCAGCAGTGGGTGGTATTCGAGAAGATATGGCACCGGGTAAGCTGGCCGTGCCCGACCAGTTAATTGATTACACTTATCGACGTGAAAGCAGCTATTTTGATGGCAGAGATAGCGGTGTTAAGCACATCGATTTTAGCTACCCTTATTCGCAACATTTACGTGAGGCACTCATCACTGCGGCTGAAAATGCTGCGATAAGTGTAGTGCCAGAGGGTGTTTATGGCGTAACCGCGGGGCCACGATTAGAAACAGCAGCTGAAGTGAATAGGTTAGAGCGTGACGGTTGCACCATGGTTGGTATGACCGCCATGCCTGAAGCAGCACTGGCGCGTGAGCTGGAGTTGGATTACGCCACCTGTGCCTTTGTCGTCAATTGGGCAGCAGGTCGTACTGAGATCCCTGCAGGGTCATTAAGTACTTCTTCACGTCCTACTGAGACGATTATTGACATGAAAGAAATTGAAAAATATATGCAGCTTGGTACTCAGCAGCTACGCCAGCTTCTGGCTGGTATATTACCCTTATTGTAGTACTGAGATCCTTACAGGATCATTAAGTACTTCTTCACGTTGTTCAAATCGTGGCGTGGTGGCTACAGGTTTCTCATCAGTAGCAGACAGTGTTTCGATTTTTAGCTGCTGTTCATTGGCGCTACTATTTTTTTCAATCGGCGTAATCAGCGCAATGACGCCAAAAGCAGGGTGATCAAAATAGTGCGCTTGCTTACTGCGCATACGTCGTGATTCGTCAATACTAAAACTGAGATAATCAGTCTCTAGTGATTGGTAAATAGCGCGTACTTGTTCCTTATCCTTATTATTCAACAGGCGGTTATAGTTTAATTTTAATTCCAGATGCAAGTAACGCCTCAGTGTTATTGCGGCAGTTCCACTAAGTTGCAGTACCGGCCCGCTATTATTAAGCGCTTCATTGCTAAAACTGTCACCAAAGTGACTCGTTGACACTGCGCCTGATTTTTTAATAACAGTGTTATTGCTTAAATAAACCGGTATTGCTGCGGCATTAGTGGTAAACCCTTGGCGCCAGGAGCTGTAAAGTAGAGGTCGATATTGCCAATGCTTTTTCATTTTTGCGACGATATCCGGTAGCTGTTTATCGCCTTGCTTTACTGATTCAAAAAAATAGCGACCATCCTGCATCCTTTTTTCCAATGTTGGCGCTGTTGCTTTTACGGTTGCTACAGGGTGTCGCCATCGTTCGCCAATCAGACCCTGCACGCTGTTATTGGCAAAAATGAATAGTTCTATCTGATACCAACGTTCATTGGCATAAGCAGGTGTGCTCAGTAGAGCGAATGCAAATAGTGCGAACAGACTTTTCATTAATAGACCTTGGTACGGCAAAAACTTAACAAATAACATATTATTACAGTTTACATTTTACTTCGAGGAGTTTTATCGATCATGGCAGTACGAGAGGTGTTGCGTATGGGCACAGCAAGCTTACTGGAAGTGTCGTCTGTTATAACAGAATTTGATAGCGATGAGTTGCACCAGTTGATTGCGGATATGTTTGACACCATGGCCTCATACAGTGGTGCGGGGCTTGCTGCACCACAAATTGGTATTAATAAGCGCTTAGTGATATTTGGCGTTGAAAATAATCCGCGTTATCCTGATGTTGAGGAAGTACCAACGACGGTATTAATTAACCCGGAGATTGAGTTTCTTAGTGATGAAGGTGAGCTTGGCTGGGAAGGGTGTTTGAGTGTGCCAGGTATGCGTGGTGCAGTCGAGCGCTGTACGCATATTCGTTATCGTGGTTACGATCAATATGGGCAAGCGATAGAACGTCAAGCCAGCGACTTTCATGCACGTGTAGTACAACACGAAGTCGATCACCTTGACGGTATTTTATACCCCATGCGAATTGATGATATGAAGTTATTTGGTTTTGAAGAAGAGCTGTTTCCCGACGATGAAGCAGGCCAGGAGACGCTTGATGAGAGTGAGAGTAGTGACTAATTTCTGTTATAGAAATCATCGACTAACTGCCAAAAATCGATGTTTGTACTGTCGCTGAGATCGTTATGTCCTACATCGTTAGCAATAGCCATTTGTTTTTGTTGGTGACCAATAGCATCGTAGAGATCACGTCCCTGGGCTAGGGGAACAACACGGTCTTGTTCGCCATGAAGAATCAGCACGGGTGAGTTAATGTCTTTTGCTTTATTAATATTATCGAAAACCCCTTCTACTAGCCAAGCAAACCAGGCAAAGCCCATTTTTTTAGCCATAGCACGCCCTGATGCAAGCGGTGCAACCAACACAGTTGCTGCGACTGTATAGCGACTGCCCAATTCAACAGCAGCTGTAGAACCAATGGAGCGCCCGTAAAGATAGATTTTGTTCTGCGCAAAGCCTTTATCTTTAAGCACTGCTTGATAGGCCGCGTTGGCATCAAGATAAAGTCCTTGTTCGGTGGGCTTACCGTCACTTTTGCCATAGCCACGGTAGTCAAGCAGTAAGACATTAAACCCCATATCTCGTAAAAGACTTGCGTGTGTTAAGCGGCTGTAAGCATTACCGGCATTGCCGTGGAAAAATAACACCACGCGATCAGACTCAGCATTGTTAAGATAAAAACTGTGAATACGCACGTCATCACTGGTGGTTAGCCAT
>CAYUKF010000008.1:0-16406 GCA_964445215.1 uncultured Thiotrichales bacterium | reverse complement strand
AGCATTGTTAAGATAAAAACTGTGAATACGCACGTCATCACTGGTGGTTAGCCATAGCTCCTCAGTATTGGCCACAGTAAGAGCGGGATAATCGTTGGTCTTCTCTGGCAAAAATGCGAGCTGTTCAATGAAATAATTTTGAACTTTGCAGCCACCTGACAATAATAGTGGTATGCCCAGTAAAATCGTTTTTAAAGTGCGTATTTGCATAATCTAGCCTGGATCTTTATGTGGTCTCTGGGGAGGCTGCTTGATTTTAATGCTCAAGGAGTCTCGTGCGTTTTCTGCCATGCACCAACCGATACAGCGCAGGTAAAACCACCAGGGTTAATAAAGTGGAAGAAATAATTCCACCAATAACCACCGTGGCGAGCGGACGTTGCACTTCCGAACCGATGCCGGTATTCAGCGCCATGGGAACAAAACCCAGTGCGGCGACCAATGCAGTCATTAACACCGGGCGCAATCGGGTTAATGCACCCTCAATGATGGCCTCGTTAAGCGCTTGCCCATGAGCACGCAGGTCTTTGATAAATGAGACCATCACCAAGCCATTGAGCACCGCAATTCCCGATAGCGCAATAAAACCCACGGCTGCTGAAATTGAAAAGGGAATATCTCGCAATAACAATGCGACAATACCACCAGTGAGCGCCAAAGGAACCCCCGAAAAAATAATGGCGGCATCTTTGATAGAACCCAATGCCATAATGAGCAGGCCAATCACTAATGCCAGTGTGATTGGCACCACAATGGAGAGGCGTTGTGTGGCGGATTGAAGCTTTTGATACGTGCCGCCGTATTCCACCCAATAACCCGCGGGCACATCGACATTTTCTTTTACTGCTTGCTGAATGTCCTGCACAAAGGAACCCAGGTCTCGCCCGCGAACGTTAGCTGCAACAACGACACGGCGTTTACCATTTTCTCGATAGACTTGGCTGTAGCCCATGACCAATTTCAATTCAGCGACCTCTTTTAAAGGCACATAAAAACCGTCCGCCAGCATGATGGGAAGATCAGACAGGCCATCGACATCGGTACGCAGATGTTCGGCTAACCGCACCACAATATCGGAGCGCCTATCGCCCTCATACAGTTGGTTGGCGACGGTTCCTCCTAACGCAGTGGCGAGCAGGTTCTGTAACTGGGAGATACTCAAGCCATAACGCGCCATCGCCTCACGCTTGGGTTCAATGGTCATTACCGGCAAACCTGTAGTCTGCTCGACGGCGACATCGGCAGCACCTTGCACATTGTCAATGACTTTTTCGATCTGGCTACCCAGCGCGATAAGCTGGTCAAAATCATCACCAAAGACTTTGACCGCCACTTCCGAACGCACACCTGAAATCAGCTCATTAAAACGCATCTGAATGGGTTGCAAAAACTCATAGCGGTTGCCGGGGATTGGTGTCACCAGTGCTTCTAATTCCGCAACAAATTGTGCCTTTGACTTACTCGGGTCTGGCCACTCATCACGGGGCTTGAGAATAATAAAATTGTCCGCCACGCTGGGCGGCACCGCATCCGTGGCGATTTCGGCAGTACCGATTTTGGCAAACACCCGTTCAACCTCTGGCAGCTTTTTGATTTCTGCTTCCAGGATTTTTTGTAAATGGATGGCCTCAGTCAGTGAAGTGCCGGGAATGCGTAAGGCATGCATGGCGATATCACCTTCATCCAAGTTAGGCACGAACTCGGAGCCGAGTTTGGGAATCAGCAGACCTGAAGCAACAACCAGAGTGATTGCCAGTGTCACAACAAGCCACCTCAATTTGAGGGAGAGTAGCAAGACAGGCTTGTAGAGTGACGTTGTTGCCTGCACAACTCGATTTTTTTTCTCTTTGATCGGTTTTTTAAAGAGCAGGGCGACACCCGCCGGAATAAAAGTGATGGATAAAATCATCGCGCTGATCAGGGCGATGATGACGGTGATCGCCATGGGATGAAACATTTTTCCTTCTACGCCACTGAGTGCAAAGATGGGAATATAGACGGCGGTAATAATAAAGACACCAAACAAGGCAGGACGAATCACTTCACGGGTTGCCTCAAAAACGACAGCCAAACGTTCATTAAGTGACAGGCTCTCTTTACGATAGGCTTGGCCCAGTCGGCGCATACAGTTTTCGACAATGATCACTGCGCCATCGACGATCAAACCAAAATCCAGTGCGCCTAAACTCATAAGATTGGCGCTGGTTTTTGTCTGCACCATACCGGTGATGGTCATTAACATGGCGATGGGAATCACCGCAGCGGTTAAGATCGCCGCTCGAATATTACCTAGGAACAAGAACAGAACAATGATGACCAGCAGCGCACCTTCCAACAGGTTTTTCTTTACCGTCTCCAGCGTTTTATCCACTAGCGTCATTCGGTTATAAACTGCGGTGACGGTGATGCCCTCCGGTAGGCTGCTTTTAATCTCTTCTAATTTGATTGCAACATCGCTGGCAACGCTACGGCTGTTTTCACCAATCAACATAAACACTGTACTCATCACCACTTCACGGCCATTCTGCGTTGCCGCACCTGAGCGCAGCTCTTTACCCAGCGTCACGCTGGCCACATCTTTCACCCGCAGAGGAATGCCCTGATGTTGACCAATCACAATGTTTTCCAGATCAGCCAGTGTGTTGGCCTGGCCAGGGACTCGCATCAACCACTGTGAACCGTTGTGTTCGATGAAGCCCACACCGCGATTATTATTGTTATCTTGTATCGCCGTAACCAACTCGCTGTAGCTCATCTGATAAGCCAATAATTTGGCCGGATCAGGGGCGACCAAAATCTCTTTCTTGAAGCCGCCAATGGGATTGATCTCTGCCACACCGGCCACGCGCATTAATTGTGGACGAATAATCCAGTCATGAGCTGAGCGTAAATCCATCGGTGTAATCAGGCTGTCATCGCTGTTTTTGGCACCCGGCTCGGCATCGACGGTAAACATAAAAATCTCACCCAGTCCCGTGGCAATCGGGCCGAGGGTTGGCTCTAATGCAGGGGGTAGATCGCCTTTGGCAATACTCAAGCGTTCGCCGACTAACTGGCGGGCAAAATAGATATCAGTACCCTCTTCAAATACCACCGTCACTTGCGACAGACCATAGCGTGAGATAGAGCGGGTATAAGAGAGTTTTGGTAGACCCGTCATGGCGGTCTCTAGCGGAAAACTTACCCGCTGTTCGGCTTCCAGCGGGGTGTAACCAGGCGCTGCTGTATTGATGGCCACCTGAACATTGGTAATGTCGGGTACCGCATCAATCGGTAATTGGGTGAACTTCCACACGCCCAACCCCATCACGATAAAGACGAGTACCATCACCAAGCCTCGGCGGGCGAGTGCAAATTTAATAATTGCTTCTAACATAATATAGCGCCTTTAGTAATCGCCTTAGTGGTCATGAGATGCGCCGGACTTTTCAATGTCGGCTTTGATGACGTAGCTGTTTTCGCTGACATAACGGGTGCCGGGTTCCAGGCCGCCCAGCACCTCCGCCCATTCACCGGCTTGCAAACCAAGGTCGAGCATACGCACTTCATACTCTTCACCAATTTTCGCGTAGACTACAGTGAAATCCCTAAAGGCTTGCAGTCCAGTTCGTTTTACCGCTAAGGCTGCGGCATGTTCACCGACGATTATGCTTGCGCTGACATGACGACCCGGGCGAAGCAGCCTCTCTTTGTTATCCAGCACGACACGCACATTCACCGATTGGTTGGCTTGAGCCATCACATCAATTCGAGAGACTGTAGCCGTGGCAGTATGGCCGCTGGTGGTGTCAGTGATGGTGACAGGCGCGCCCACTTTTACTTGTTTCAAGTCGGCAGGAAAGACCGACAGTTGCGCCCACATCGAGCTGGTGTCCATGATCGTAAACAGTTGACGCCCGTCTGTTTGCTCTCCGGTGTTAGCATTACGTTGGGTGATTACACCATTGATAGGCGAAATGATGGTAAATAGCTGTAAACTTTCGTTGCTTTCAACGGCGGCCAGTTTTTGGCCTTTACTAACCTGCTCACCCTGTGAGACAAAGACTGATTTAATCGTGCCATCAAAACGGGCTGTGATGTTACGCAGTCGTTCTGTATTCGCCGTTATTTGGCCATATACAGCAATGGCCTTTTTCATCACCACCGGCTCAGCAATCAGGGTTTTGATTTCCAGGGCTTCAGCGATAGCTGTTTCAATCCTGGTGCGACCTTCAAAGTTATCGTATTGCCAAGTGTGCGTTGACCCATCGTGCCTTGCATTGATTGTGACGATAAACGAATGAGGTTCATAGATAACCGTGTCACCACGCAGCGCATCGCCTTTTTGTGCAAAGTTAATGTCATCAATCTTGCCACCCAAACGGCTTAACTTAATATTGAGATCCACTTCATCAGGACTGAGCGTCTTACCATTTTTCGTCGCCCAGGCACGAAACTCAGGTGGCACGCCGGTCTCGAAAATAGCCAGTTCAAGAGTGAAATCGCCATCGTTTAATAACCTGCCGCGATGCGGGCCTTTTTCTGGTTCTGCCATTTCACCATGATTGCCATGGTCGCTATGATCAGACATCGCTTCTTCTGAATGGGTGCCACCACAAGCCATCAACAATGTGACCAACAGCAGGGATAGCAGAGACATGCAAATCACCCGCGCAGAGCTTTTGCCACAGATGTCCTTATGCAACGAAGCACACAGACGTGCGAGAGTGTATTTCATCGTATTGTTCATTTGAGGCCTCTCATGGATTTAGCTGTTTCAAAAGGGCGGTAGGTTGTGCGATGTGCACGCCCGTCAATCGTTCAATTTCAATCATGTTACGGCGCGCATCAATACTTGATTCAATCAATACGTCGTGTGCGTCGAGCAATTCTGCTTGAATACTGCGCAATTCGAGATAGCTGTAGCGTCCAAGATTGTATGCGCGGCGAGTCTCTGTCAGTGCCTGTTCAAGCGGTGGGATAATCTCATCCCGTAGCGTATTGATCACATGCAAACTGTGTTGCAATTTTTCGTACATCACGAAGAGCGAGGCTTCGATACGAACGCGCGTGGCGTGCTCTTCACTCTTTATTTGAGCCAGGCTGGCGCGTGCTGCCGCAATACGGCCTGGATTACGCGTGCGTTCACCAAAGGGAATGCTAATGCCTGCAACCAAGGCCTGGTCATTGCTGCTGTTGGTGTGACGAACCCCGGCATTGATGCGCCAACTGGGTCTCTCTTGCGCCAGTGCGAGCTGTAGCTCCGCCTTTTTTAAAAGCTGGCTTGACAATAGCCGGTCAAACTCAGGATTTTGTGGTAGCCGTGATTTGAGTGTTTCAAATGATGCGATTTGGAAAAGACCGGTAATGTCACCCTCAACCTTTGCAAAGGTGGGCATTGTCTCTCCCCACTGAGCCGCCAAGCGACGATTCGCTGATCGCAGCTCATGGTCAATATCTTCACGTTGTAATTTTCTGCGCGCCAGCTCTGCTTGTGCCCTGGAGAGTTCAGCTTTAGGTGTCTTGCCTGCTTTGACACGTTTGGATACTGATTTAATTATCTCTTCTGCAAGCTGAACGGTTTTATCCGCATTCACCCTGCGTGCCTGATACGCCAAACTGACAAGATAACGGCGTGCTGTTTCAGCAGCAGCATCGAGTTGTTTGATATCTGCTTCAATTTCGATTAAGGAGGAACCCGCCTGTGCAGCATCAACGTAACGCTGGCGGACGCCGCGTTCAAGCACCCAACCAATGCTGAGGGTTGCTTCGGCACTATCCACGCCTTTGTTATTGCCGGTGCCCAACACATCTTCCAGTTGCAAGCTTAATTCAGGGCTGGGAGCCAACCCCGCTTGCAGTACTTGCCCTTGTTGTGCTTTAAGTCGGTAATCAAATGCCCGTAAATCCGGGTTATGTTCAATGGTCTTGGTAACAGCTTGGTGCAGGCTAATCGTACGCTTGCTAGCATCTAAACTAGGGGCTGCGCCAACATAAGTAGCGGCGGTTGTACTGAGTAATATTAAATAAAACGCAGCAGATCGCTTGCCCATCTGTCTCGGCATAAAAAAAGATACCCACATTACAAACTCCTTGCGTACGCTTGCCAAAGTGCAGTCGCAACGACTTATTTTTAAAAATTTAATTGGTTTTCGGTTTCATTCATAACGATGTTGCGCATCGTCCGACAAAGGAGCGAAATCGAAAAAACAGAGAGGACATTCTTCTAAGATAAAATATTCGATGGATTGCAGCCATAAAAAAAGCGTAGTAAACCAATCCGTATAGAAAGCTTGACGCTAAGCTACGACAGACGTTCTCAGAAGGATTTTAGTGCTGTGGTGGCGCCCGTAAAGGCGGAGAAAGGACATAGTAGCTATGAAGGATGAGTTTACTCTCCCGACAGTACTGAACGAGCTGTCGTGAAGAGACAAATGTCATCAAAGTAAAAAATAACGCGAATAGTGCTATCGCAAAAAAATTATTCTGGACGTTTTTCAATAGTCCATCAGGACTGATATCGACCTCGGACACCACGCCATCATGATGGTCGTTGTGGGATGTATCGTGAGTGAAATGAGCTTTACTCAAGTGGCCGTGATCACCAGCTTCATTAATGGCATGGCTATGGTGGTTATCATGCCCGTGATCTAGGCTATGAACGTGCAGCTTAACGCCTTGCGCGAAAAGCAGTGCTAAGCAGAGCAATAAGCTCCACAATAGTAATGTTCGTCTGTTTCTTTGGCGAAAAGAATTCATATCAGCATAGTCTATACAATATAAGAAAATCAAAAGCAACCCTCATCGACGCTTATAGGTGACAGCAGCGTCAGCGGCCAGGCAAGTTCAATCCGGGGATTGCTCGCGACATACTCGAAAAATTGCTTTAAAACGCGCACCTGCATGACTTGATTCGGGGCATAAATTGCATAAGCCAGCTTATTTGCTGACCCGCTATTGACATAAACGACCTTGAAAATTGTCAACACTGCCATCATCAATTGGTCTGTAGTATCTCGCTCCCTAGTGAACAGTGTCATGTTCAGCCCATTTTATGACGCCATTATTTTTCGGTGAGCGTACCGACAAGCCGTTCAACACAACTAAAGCGTGTATCAATTTCTTCCATATCATCTTTGAAACGCAGCGTTTCCGGGCCATCCATACGATAGTTTCCGTGCGTTTCCTGCATTAATTTTATAATAGCCATTGGCTCAATATCAGGGTCAGGATTAAATAAAACACGACCCGATTTTGCGCCTGCTTCAATTTTACGAATACCTATGGCTTCAGCTTGAATTTTTATTTCGCTAACACGAAATAATGTTTTTGTGTGTCCTGGTAGAAGGCCAAATCGGTCAATCATTTCGACTTGCAATTCATTTAGGATTTCTATGCTGCTTGCATTAGCAATACGCTTATAGATAACCAGGCGCGTATGTACATCAGGCAAATAGTCATCAGGGATGAGTGCAGGGATACGTAGATCAACCTCACAACCGTGTTTTAACGGCTTATCAAAATCAGGGACTTTACCTGATTTAAGGTCATTAACAGCGCGTTCGAGTAATTGTGAGTACATAGAAAAGCCAATTTCATGTATTTGCCCACTTTGTTCGCTGCCTAGCAATTCACCTGCACCACGAATTTCAAGATCATGTGTTGCTAGGGTAAAGCCAGCTCCTAACTCTTCAAGTGACTCAATGGCTTCGAGCCGTTTGGCGGCATCGGGCGTAATCACTGATTTATCAGGCACCAGCAAATAGGCATAAGCACGATGATGTGAGCGGCCAACACGACCGCGTAACTGATACAGTTGCGCCAGGCCAAAACGGTCTGCTCGGTCAATAATAATAGTGTTCGCTGTCGGTACATCAATACCGCTTTCGATGATCGTTGTACAGACCAACACATGAAAACGCTGGTGATAAAAGTCGAGCATGACTTTCTCTAGATCGCGTTCACGCATCTGACCATGCGCCACTTCGACCTGGGCTTCGGGCAGCAGCTCTTTAATACGGCGTGCGACACGTTCAATGTCTTCGACTTTATTGTGAACAAAATAAATCTGGCCGCCACGTTTGATTTCGCGCCACATGGCTTCTTTTAATAGCAGGTCATTCCACTCAGTGACAAAGGTCTTGATTGCAACGCGTTGTTTCGGTGGTGTGGCAATAATGGATAGGTCACGCATACCGGCCAGCGACATATTCAGCGTGCGCGGTATTGGTGTTGCAGTCAGTGTCAGTACATCAACTTGAGAGCGCAGTGCTTTAAAACGTTCTTTTTGGCGAACACCAAAGCGGTGCTCTTCATCAATAATGACCAGGCCGAGTTGTTTGAATTTAATTGAATCCTGCAACAGTTTATGTGTGCCAATGACAATATCGACCGTGCCGTTGGCCAGGCCTTCGATGATGGTGCCATGTTGTTGAGTGCCAAAACGCGATAAGACTTCAATACGCAGTGGACTATCAGCAAAGCGATCACAAAAATTTTGGTAGTGTTGCTGCGCTAATAACGTGGTGGGGACGAGTACAGCAACCTGGTAATTGGCATTGGTTGCAATAAACGCTGCGCGCATCGCTACCTCGGTTTTACCAAAACCGACATCACCGCAAACCAGTCTATCCATCGGTTGCGATGAAGCCATATCCTTGATGACAGCATTGATGGTATCAGCCTGGTCAGGGGTTTCTTCAAAGGGAAAAGCGCTGGCAAAAGTAGCATAGGCATCGTCAGGCTGAGGAAAAGCATAGCCTTTACGTGCGGCGCGGCGGGCATAAACGTCAAGCAATTCAGCCGCAACATCACAGGCACGTTGTGCGGCTTTTTTCTTTGCCTTTTGCCATTGCTCTGTGCCGAGCCGGTGTAAGGGCGCATTATCGGCCGCCGCGCCGCTGTAGCGACTGACCAGGTTTAATGTTGAGACGGGCACATAGAGCTTGTCGTTATTGGCATATTCAAGCAATAAAAATTCTGTGGTAATACCGCTGGTGGTGAGGGTTTCAAGGCCACGATAGCGACCGACACCATGGTCTTCATGAACAACTGGCGCACCAATCTGAAGTTCGGATAGACTTTTAATCACCGCATCGCTATCGCGTGAACGTTCTTTGCGACGGCGTTTTTGTAGCACTTGTTGGCCAAATAATTGTGTCTCAGCGACGATAGCAATGGCTGGTTGGCGTAGCAGGGCGCCATGTTCTAGCGGCGCAACGGTGATGGCGAGCTTGCTGTCGCTGTGGTAAAAAGTTAACCAATCAGCCATAGCTGTTGGAAAAATATCATACCGATGCAAGAGTTCCAGCATCGCTTCACGTCGGCCTGCACTTTCAGCCACAAACAGAATGCGCCCGTTAAAATTTTCAATAAAGGCTTTTAATGCGCGTTCGGGTTGCTCATCACGATGATTAAAATACAAATCAAGTGGTGTTTGGGTTTGATAATTGAGCGCGCTGGTGGCGGTTTGTTTAACTGATTTTAAATTTAACCGCGTCAGGTTCTGGTATTGTTGCGCTAAAATTTCAGGCGCTAAAAATACTTTTTCAGGCGCTAAAACTGGCCGTTGAACATCATGGCGAGCTTGTTCATAGCGCTCATTGGCTTCTTGCCAAAAACTTGAGGCAGCCGCTGCGCTGTCATCCATTTGCACCACCATACTATGGTCAGGTAAATAATCAAATAATGTGGCGGTATTTTCATAAAATAGAGGCAAGTAATATTCGATACCGGACGGCGCATTACCCTGGCTCACTTCACGATAGATAACGGTTTCACTGGCGTTACCTTCAAATTCATTACGATAACGTTGGCGAAAACGTGTAATGCCATTTTCATCTAGTGGAAACTCGCGGGCTGGCAATAAACGCAATTGCTCAAAGTTTTTATCGGAGCGTTGATCTTCCGGGTTAAAGCTGCGAATGCTTTCAATTTCATTGTCAAACAGATCTATGCGATAGGGAATCTCACTGCCCATGGGAAAAAGATCAACGAGACTGCCGCGCACCGCAAACTCGCCGTGTTCCATCACTTGTGACACGCAGCGGTAGCCCGACGTTTCAAAACGCAACCGCATTTTTTCGATATCAAACTGTTGTCCGACATCAAGCAATAAGCTGTTGGCATCGAGATAATGGCGTGGTGGTAGTCGATGTAATAATGTCGAGACCGGCACGATAACGATGCCTTGTTGAGATTGCGGTAGCTGACACAGTGTCGCCAGACGTTCTGAAATAATATCTTGATGCGGCGAAAAAATATCATAGGGCAGTGTTTCCCAATCGGGAAACAGATGACTCGGCATGTTTTTATTGTAGAAACTTACCTCGTCTAACAGACGATAAGCACTGCGCGCATCAGCCGTGACGACAAGCACCACGGAAGCGTGTTGTTGCGCAATATTGCTAATGAGTAAACCAGTGGCACTGCCATAAAGTTGGCCACACTCAAGTAGTGAGCCACGAGTGGGGATTACTGGGTTTAGAATATTCAATTCGGAAATATTCAACTCGGGATCGGTGTTCCGAGACACTGCTACAGTTGTCATTTAGTTAGCGCTTTTGTTTTATCAGTACGTAGACGGCGCCTGTACCACCATCGCGTTGTTTTGCTGAGTGAAAGGCAACCACCGCATTAGAATGACGCAACCAGTTATTGATGCGCGTTTTAAGTACGGGTTGTTGCTTGAGTGAACGATAACCTTTGCCATGAATAATCTTGACGCAGCGTTTACCCATTGTTTGTGCTTGATAAAGAAATTCCGCCAATATCGGTTTGGCAATGGCGGTCGTCATGCCGTGCATATCGAGCTCAGCTTCGACGGCGTATTGGCCACGCCGCAGTTTACGCATAATGCTGTGCTGTACGCCAGTACGTGCGTAGCAAAGCGAGTCTTCCGTGTTAGTTTCGATCTGCGCCTCAATCTGATCTGAGTCAATGGTAGCAAACATATCCTCAAGCACTTGTTGCTTGTTTTTCCAGTGTTGCTTAGGCAGTGGCTTTGGGCGAGCAGTTTGATGAATTACGCGGTTATTCTTGATGCGTTTAACAGAACCGACTGTGGCACGAAACAGCTCGATATCGGCGTCGTTAGATTTGGATGAGGTCATGATGTTACAATATCTGCTTTAATTTGGGTATCACGTATGTATATACTAGTTATCATTTGAAAGAGGATCAAAACATAGTAATTATATCAGGCTAAAGGTTATGGATATGCATATCCGATTATATAAATGCCAATTGTAGTAATGGAGTGTTGAACAATGGACTGTGAAACTATTAAAGCCAGTATGGGGCGTGCGATTACGCGTGGTGATATATTTGGTCGTTTTTACCAAATTTTTCTTCAAAGTAATCCAAAAATTAAACCCATATTTACCAATGTAGATATGGAAAAACAAAAGGCTTTATTGCGACAAGGGATCAATTTAGCCATCATGTTTGCTGAAGAGCGTGCCATTGGTCAATCAGCGATGAATCGTTTGCGTCACAGCCATAGCAAATCAAATCTGGGTATAGATCCATCGATGTATCGATATTGGTTGGATAGCTTTATGAAGGCATTATCTGAGTTCGATCCAGATTTTGATAACACGCTTGAAAAACAGTGGCGCGAAACGCTGACCAAGGCAACAGACCATATTGCCAGTGGTTATAACGAGGAAGATGCCAAATCAGCGTAGCGCGTTTGATTGGGAGAGCCTAGGCAGGATCTGTCTTCCTCTGCAAAATATGGCTCCCTGGGACGGACTCGAACCGCCGACAAAGTGATTAACAGTCACCTACTCTACCAACTGAGTTACCAGGGAATGATACTGGAAAGCGCGCTAGTTTAGCGGTGAGGCTTATATCGGTCAATAGCCGATTAGGGATTAGCCAGGATAAGGTGCTATGTTGGGCAACTGATAGGTTTACCATTTGGCAAATAGGATGAACTGCGCAATCGGCCTGTATTGGAGAGTACCAGGGCACGTTTAAGTGCCGTATCACGTGAGTTACAAATGGCAAACGTGCCACTATAGTTGGTTGTACCGCTGGCTTGAAAACGCACGTAATTATCAACCGGGCGGCCGTTATAAATAATGGTTGTCGTGCCGGACAGTGCACTTTGTTGGCGTGTTAACGGTTCATTGTTGTCTCGACGGCGGTCACCGTCTTTATCGTAATAAATCATCCAGCCACCGTGCCAACGATCACCTTTGGTACAATTAAGGCCATCTTGCGTGATGCAGATAATAACCTCGGCGCCAGTTTTTATGGCTTCGTTGCGTGCAAAGTTCATGTCGGCGACCAAGGTATTGACAACAGTTGTCAGTTCATTGCGCTGAATCAAGTTACTGAAACTGGTTGATAGTGTCACTAATATTGCCGCAACGGTAAGCGTGACCATTAGCTCGATCAGGGTGAAACCTCTGGTTACCAAGTACGATGAGGAACGCAGGCAAACCTGTCGCGGGATATCCATATCCACTTCCTTAGTTATAGCAGCCTTCTTAACCGTATCACAATTATTACAGGTCTAGACGCTAGTATTTATAGGTCTAATCTGACAAGGCAGGTAGGATATTTCTGTTACGTGTTAAAGCGCTTGGCAATACGCGTTAGTGCGTCTTTAAGTGTCGCAAGATCAGTGGCAAACGATAAGCGCATATAACCCGGTGCACCAAAGGCACTGCCAGGTACTAAAGCGACACCTAACTCGCTGATCAAATATTCAGCAAGCTCAACATCATCATTGACTCCGTCTACCATATCAATAAGGCCTTGTACCTGAGGAAAGGCATAAAATGCGCCCGTAGACTTGATGCAATGCACTCCTTTAATCGAATTAAGCATGGCGACGACATAGTCGTGTCGCGTTTTAAACGCCTTGACCATATTATTGAGATCATCAGTAGGGCTGTTTAGTGCAGCGGCCGCTGCGACTTGAGCAATAGAGGTTGGGTTAGAGGTGCTTTGTGATTGAATGGTTTTCATGGAGCCAATCAATTCGGCAGGGCCAGCAGCATAACCAATACGCCAGCCAGTCATGGCGTAGGCTTTCGATACGCCGTTAATGACGATGCTGCGATCACTAAGCTCAGGGCAAACGTTTACAATATTACAAAATGGGTCGTTTGCCCAAAAAATATGTTCGTAGATATCATCACTAAGAATAACGACTTTTGGATAGTCAAACAGTACATCTGCTAACGCACGTAGTTCTGTTGCGCTATAAACCGATCCAGTCGGGTTGCTTGGGCTGTTAAGGATGAGCAAGCGTGTTTTGTTGGTTAGGGCACCTTTTAATTCTTTTGGCGTAATTTTAAACTGTTGTTCGATCTCGGTGTGAATAACGACCGGTGTGCCCTCGGCCAGCTTAACGATATCGGGATACGATACCCAGTAGGGCGCAGGAATAATGACTTCATCGCCTGCATCAAGCAAGGCTTGGCAGAGGTTGTAGATGCTGTGTTTGGCACCTACTGAGACGAGAATTTGATCTAATTCGTAATCGAGTTTATTTTCACGTTTGAATTTGTCGCGAATGGCTTGGCGTAATTCAACTGTGCCAGCGACTGCCGTGTATTTTGTCATACCCGCATTGATTGCATTAATGGCAGCTTGCTTAGCAAGCTGTGGAGTATCGAAATCAGGTTCGCCAGCGCTAAGGGCAATAACATCCTCGCCAGCGGCTTTGAGCGCATTGGCTTTGGCAGTAATAGCAAGGGTTACAGAAGGTTTGATCTTTTGTGTGCGACGTGCGAGCTTTATAGTCATCAGTGTTGGCTACAGGTATTGTATTGTGTGTACTTTGTTAGAACAGTTGTTGTCAGAGGTTCCTTACATAATAATGCATGAATTCGATTTGCAATAGTAGTAAATGATGACAATTAGTAGTAAAACCAAACCAGCACATGGCAAACGCTTTCAACTGATCTCAAAATTCTCTCCTGCAGGTGATCAACCTCAGGCAATCGCACAGCTTACAGAAGGCTTGAACGATGGTTTAGCCAGGCAAACTTTGTTGGGTGTCACCGGTTCAGGCAAGACGTTTAGCATTGCCAAAGTCATCGAAGCAGTGCAACGGCCAACGATGGTGTTGGCGCCCAACAAAACTCTGGCAGCACAGCTTTACGGCGAAATGCGCGAGTTTTTCCCCAACAACTCGGTGCAATATTTCGTTTCCTACTACGATTATTATCAGCCCGAAGCCTATGTACCGTCATCGGACACCTTTATCGAAAAAGATGCCTCCATTAATCAACACATAGAACAGATGCGTTTGTCCGCTACCAAGGCCATTATGGAGCGCCAGGACACCATTATTGTCGCATCAGTATCGTCGATATATGGCCTGGGTGATCCCAAAGCCTATTTAAGTATGGTGTTGCACCTGGTTCGTGGTGACATTGTCGAGCGCCGTACTATTTTACGGCGCCTGGCGGAGTTGCAATATAAACGTAACGATGCAGATTTATATCGCGCCACTTATCGCGCGCGTGGCGATGTGATCGATATTTTCCCTGCCGAATCCGATGGTGAAGCAGTTCGCGTTAGTATGTTTGATGATGAAATTGAATCACTGGCCTGGTTTGATCCATTAACTGGCGAGATATTACGTAAAGTTCCACGTTTAACTATTTATCCTAAATCACATTATGTGACGCCACGCCAACGCCTTCTTGAAGCTATTGAGCATATCAAAGATGAATTACTCGAACGCTTGGGGCAGTTGCGGGACAACAATAAACTCCTTGAAGCCCAGCGGTTGGAGCAACGTACCATTTTCGATATTGAGATGATACGGGAGCTGGGCTATTGCTCCGGCATTGAAAACTATTCGCGTTACCTGTCCGGCCGTAATCCCGGTGAACCACCGCCAACCTTGTTTGATTATCTGCCAGGTGATGCCTTATTGGTCATTGATGAAAGTCATGTCACCGTGCCGCAACTCGGTGCCATGTACAAAGGTGACAGGGTGCGTAAAGAAAACCTGGTTGAGTATGGCTTTCGTTTGCCATCGGCGTTGGACAACCGCCCTATGATGTTTGAAGAGTTTGAAGCGCTGTCGCCGCAAACGATTTATGTTTCAGCCACCCCAGGGCTTTATGAACAAGAGCATGCCGACGGTGTTGCTGAACAACTTGTACGTCCGACTGGCCTGGTCGATCCCGAAATCGAAATCAGACCCGTCGCAACACAAGTGGACGATGTCATGTCTGAGGCCAATAAACGTGCAGCAATCGGCGAACGCGTCCTGGTCACGACACTGACCAAGCGCATGTCAGAAGACCTGACTGAATATTTAAGCGAGCATGGCGTGCGTGTACGCTATTTGCATTCCGACATTGACACCGTTGAGCGTGTTGAGATTATTCGTGACTTGCGGTTGGGTAAATTTGATGTCTTGATTGGCATTAACTTATTACGCGAAGGACTCGACATTCCAGAAGTGTCATTGGTCGCCATTCTTGATGCTGACAAAGAAGGCTTTTTACGTTCTGAACGATCCTTGATTCAAACCATCGGCCGCGCCGCGCGTAACATCAATGGTCGTGCCATACTCTATGCTGACCGCATCACTGGCTCGATGAAGCGCGCGATGGATGAAACCGAGCGTCGCCGCAAGAAACAGACCCAGTTTAATATCGATCATGGTATTACCGCCAAAGGCATCGTCAAATCCGTCACCGATATTATGGAAGCCGCCTATCCTGGTGCGCCCTTATCACCTAAAAACTATGCCAGGGTGGCCGAAGAAATGGCTGAATATGGCGATTTAGGCAGCGATAAGCTCAACCACAAAATTAACGAACTCGAAAAGAAAATGTTCAAACATGCACAAGAGCTTGAATTTGAACAAGCTGCGAAGACTCGCGATCAAATCCGCAAACTCGAGGAGAGGGCGATGGGCATGCCGGAATTAAAGTTTCTCCGTCGCAAGTAGAGAGGAAATTCCTCGTGCCACGCAGCAGTGTGGCAACCAGACAAAGCAGGCTCCACGAAAGCGTCGGGGCACGTAGCCGGTAAATTTCAGCCCAAGACTGTGTTGCATAAATTGATCAGGGGGTTGCTTAATCCTGCTATCAACTACTGATGTCATTCTCGCTTTGTCGGCCACCTCTTGAACGTCATTATTGTTTTACCACGATGTCATTCCTGTTTTACCACGACGTCATTCCTGCGCAGGCAGGAACCCAGGGGCAATCTTACTTATGACCAAACAACCTTGTATTTATATACTCGCCAGCAAGAAAAACGGCACTCTTTACCTCAGCGTTACAAGTAACCTGGCTTGGAGCGACTTGTACCAGGAGATTCCTTAGATATGGATTCCTGCCTGCGCAGGAATGACGTTAGTAGTTGATGGCAGGATTAAGCAACTTGATCAATTCATAGTGCTAAACAAGGCTAAACAAGAGCAAACAGCAAACAAGGGG
>CAYUKF010000007.1:5850-24049 GCA_964445215.1 uncultured Thiotrichales bacterium | reverse complement strand
TTTATGAATTACCAATGTTTGATTTGATTTTGCTCGGTATCGGCCCTGATGGCCACATTGCTTCCTTGTTTCCTGGCACCCCAGCATTGGATGAAAACAATCGACTAACGGCTGCTGTCTACGTCGAGAAATTCGACAGCTGGCGCATTAGCCTGACCTATCCGGTGATTAATAATGCCAACCATATTATTATTTTTGCCAGCGGTGAAGGTAAGGCTGACATTGTGCAATCGATATTGGGTGATAGGCCAAATAATAACCGAAGCGATAATGCTACGCTGTTTCCTGTTCAGCGTATTCAACCTCGCGCTGAAATGACCTGGTTTATCGATGCCGATGCCGCCAAATATATCAGGCGATTGGACGACTAATGCTTTTGATTGCTGGCGACATCGGCGGAACCAAAACGCTGCTCGGCCTATTTGAGACGACAAGTCACGGCTTTAACGCTCTCTATACGCACCATTTTACCAGCACAGACTACGCAAGCTTTAATGATTTGGCCTCAGACTTTATGGCTGAGATTGGTACACGCAATATCGACGCATTGTGTTTAGGCATTGCTGGACCAATCCATAATAAGAACGGCCATTCAACAGCAGAAGCAACGAACTTACCTTGGGCACTTGATAGCCGCACCTTAGTAAAAAAAATGAGTACGTCTAAGGTTAACTTAATCAATGACTTTACCGCCATGGCTTATGGCGTGACTATCTTGGACGACAATGATCTTATTACACTTCAGCGAGGGTCGTCGTGTAGCGACGATCATTGTGTTGTACTAGGCGCAGGCACGGGCTTGGGCGTTGCTCAATTAATTTCGGCCAACAACCAGTATCATGTGATTTCATCAGAAGCTGGGCACAGTGACTTTGCGCCATTTGATGAGAATACTGCAGCATTGAGTCATTACTATATTGGTCGTCTAGGCCAATGCTCTATCGAACATGTTTTATCAGGGCCAGGCATTACACATATTTTTCAATTTGTCTGTGATGCCACCAATGGCCAAACATCATTAGCGCATAATAGCGACGCAGCAATCATTGCTACGTCGACCAACACAGATGTGGCAGCAAATAAAACCATGCAGATTTTTGCCTCGATTTATGGCTCTGTCGCGGGCAATTTAGCATTGACTACCCTAGCCTACGGTGGCGTTTATTTAACCGGTGGTATTGCTGCCAAGAATAGTGAGCTATTACAAACTGCGGCGTTTATCAATGCCTTTCACCATAAAGGAAAAATGTCGCAGTTAATGCCACAGTTTCCCGTACATATTGTCACTAATGAGCATTGTGGACTATTGGGCGCTGCGCTTGCTGCCAGTCGCCTCTAATACCAGGAGCTAACTTTTATGTCCGACAATAATATTACTGCGGCCCTCATTGATGATGATCATCGCAACATGAAACGACGCCACTTAATTTATAATATCGCCGTATTAAAAGTTGATACTGGCGAAGAAATTGGCCGCGTCGCCGATATTTCAACAGAAGGGCTAATGATAGCGAGCCCCACCAAACATCCCTTGCAAGAGCGCAGCATCTTAACTTTTGCATTACCAGAAAACTGTCAAGAATTTGCCAGTAATTTGCACGGCGTTGAATTCGAAGCCCAGGCACGTTGGCATAGAGATGATGCCAACCAAAAATACGAGCTGACAGGTTATAAAGTCATTTCCCCTAGTGATAACTATAAATTGCTGTGCCAATCATTAATCAGGCAGATAGGCTTTAAAGATTATTAAGCACTATTTACAACGATGGTAGATTACCCTTTGCGGTAACTGACAAAGCCTCGCCTAGCCCGCATATTTCACGAAGAGTTCGGAATTCAGGGGGAAGCTGGCTAAGCAATTTGATCGATCATCCGAAAAAGCATAGCGGTAGCTATGGTTTGACCGCTTTCGCACGTCCATGTGCTTTGCGGTATAAGTACTTCCTGTACAAAAGGGGGATCGGATAAAATGCAACGCCAGATTTTCTCTGAAACCGAACAGGGTACGCTGTCGCACCAGATTACAACCTTTATTCAAACTAATTATGTTGATACAGACTAAACATGATCTAGCATCGCCCGACTGCGTGAAATATGAGGGCTAAAGCGTCTACCTTTGCTGCCAGCTCTTATAGATAAATGAAATCCAATTCTTGGTTTTAATAAAGCCATTTCCCCAGCTGTGCCATTTTTCGGGCAAGCCTTCGGTTTGGATTTGCTCAAGAGACACGCCAGCATCAATCTTGATTTTTACGTAATCCGTTGTGCTCGCCAACATATCGTAAAAACGTTTGTAATCATCCAGTGTCGCTAAACTGCCGTGACCCGGAATAATTTTCACGTCGTCAGGCATCTGCTCAATCAAGTTTTTTACATTGTTGGTGTAGCTTATAACATCGCCACCCGAACTAATATCAACGTAAGGAAACGCATCAACAAAAAAATGATCGCCGACATGAATAACATTAGACTGGGTGAAAAATACTACGCCATCACCGTCAGTATGGCCATTGGGGAAGTGAATAAAATCAATAGCTTCGCCATTCATATGAATGGTCAACGACTCATCAAAAGTGATTAACGGCCAGGCATTTTTCGGCTGAGCAGGTGATTGTCCAAACTGATGTTCTTGTGGTGCTTGTAAGCGCTTACGCACATTGTTATGTGCAATCACTGTTGCTTGTTTGCTAAATATGGCATTACCACCAGTGTGGTCACCATGCCAATGGGTATTCAACACAAAGCGTAGCTGGCCTGAGCTGCTATCTGCTGAGCCAATATCTTTCAGGGCAGCTTTAATTTTATCGTTCATTTCAGCAAACTGATCGTCAACAAGCAAAATACCGTCTTCTCCTGCTGACACCGCCATATTACCGCCAGCGAATCCACCCACGCCTTGCAACATATAAATGTTGTCGCTGACTTTAATGGTTTTAAGTGTAATGTCATCAAAGCCCTCAGCCAGCGCGCCTTGAGAATATATAGCTATTTGGCCAGCAGATAACAGGGTCAATAATAAAATGAGATATTTTTTCATAAGGAAAGATTCCTTCCTAAAAAGAAACATGCAAAAAAGCATGACGTTACGGTAACTGTGAGCTACCCATCAGCGCACAATCAATCTCGCGTGCCGCTTCACGACCTTCATTGATGCCCCAGACTACCAGTGATTGACCGCGGCGACAATCACCCGCAGCATAGATGCCCGGCGTACTGGTCAGGTATTTTCCATACTCGGCTTTGTAGTTGGAACGCGCATCATATTCGATGGCCAATTTATCTGACACAACATGCTCGGGACCAAGAAAGCCCATCGACAACATCACCAAATCCGCAGCCCAGGTTTTTTCAGTCCCCGCCACTTCCGCCATCGACCAACGGCCGTCATCGGCTTTGCTCCATTCGACCTGCACGGTTTTTATGCCCGCAATATTGCCGCTACCATCATCGACAAATTCTTTGCTAAGAACTTGATATTGACGCGGATCACGGCCAAATTTTTCTGTGCTTTCTTCATGACCATAGTCGATACGATAGATCACTGGCCACAACGGCCAGGGATTGTCTTCGGCGCGTTGTTCGGGCGGCTGCGCTAACAACTCAAAGTTGACCAGTGACTTGCAGCCATGGCGTAGTGATGTGCCAATACAGTCTGTGCCGGTATCACCACCACCAATGACAATAACGTTTTTATCTTTGGCCGAGATGTAAGCACCGTCTTTGAGGTTGGAGTCAAGTAGACTTTTGGTGTTTTTACTCAAAAATTCCATCGCCGGGTAGATGCCTTTTAGTTGACGGCCCGGCACTTGCAAATCACGCGCATGGGTGGCTCCAGTTGCCAATAATACTGCATCATTTGTTTTTTGCAGATCGGTGACACTGACAGCATTGTCTGTATCACCGCCAACATCGGCATTGGTGACAAACTCAATCCCTTCTTCACATAGCAGATCGACACGACGTTGGACGATGTCTTTACCTAGCTTCATATTCGGGATGCCGTACATCAACAAACCACCAATACGATCATCACGCTCATAAACTGTGACGCTGTGGCCCGCTTTGTTGAGTTGCGCTGCTGCCGCCAGACCGGTAGGGCCGGAACCGACGATAGCTACTTTTTTACCAGTACGGTGTTGTGGGATTGCGGCTTTCACCCAGCCCTGTTCAAAACCGTAATCAATAATAGCGTGCTCTATGTTTTTGATCGTCACCGCAGGGTCGGTGATGCCCAACACACAAGAGCCTTCACACGGCGCCGGACAAACGCGGCCAGTAAATTCAGGGAAATTATTGGTCTCGTGTAATCGATCCAGCGCTTCGCGCCATCTGTTCTCAAAGACCAGATGATTCCATTCAGGGATAAGGTTATTGATCGGGCAACCATTATCTGATTGACAGAACGGTACACCACAATCCATGCAACGCGCGCCCTGTGTCTGTAGCTGCTGTACGTCATGTTTGCCGGTAAATATTTCGCCGTAATCTGCCAGTCGCAGTGTCACTTTGCGATACGGTTCTGTCTGACGTTCGAATTCTTTAAACCCGGTTACTTTACCCATGGCATTGTATTCTTACAATTCTAGTTAGTGTGTTGGCTGTGCTGAGCATATAACTAAGCAGCATACTGTTTCTTCACCTCTGCGAGCACACGTTTGTAATCCGTCGGCATCACCTTAACGAATTGTTTGAGTGATTGCGTCCAATTATCCAGGATACTACACGCCACTGCCGAAGCTGTGTACTGCAGATGGTTTTCGATCAACTGTTTTAATTCAGCAATATCTTCCTCTGCCTGCAGCGCTTCCAGCTCGACCATGCCGGGATTACATTGCGCAGGGAATGTTTTATCTTTATCCCAAATATAAGCAACCCCACCGCTCATACCTGCAGCGAAGTTACGACCGGTTGCGCCCAAGACAACAACGCGACCACCGGTCATGTATTCACAGCCATGGTCGCCGACACCTTCGACGACGGCGCTAGCACCACTGTTGCGCACACAAAAACGTTCGGCAGCGATGCCACGGAAATAGGCTTCGCCGGCGGTTGCGCCATAGAGACAGACATTACCGACGATGATATTTTGTTCTGCTACGAAACTGCTATTAGCATCTGGATAAACGATGACACGACCACCCGACAGACCTTTGCCGACATAATCATTGGCATCGCCTTCGAGCTCGATAGTGACACCTTGGTATAACCAGGCAGCTAGACTCTGACCCGCCGAGCCCTGCAATTTAATTTGCACGGTGTTATCAGGCAACGGTTTGCCCTGATGCGCCTTTGCCAGTTCGTGCGACAGCATGGTTCCAACAACACGGTTGGTATTAATAACAGGTAACTCTATCTTTACCTGATCGCCATTGTCGATCGCTGGCTGTGCCAGTTTGATAAGTTCATTATCCAGCGCCTTGTCGAGACCGTGATCTTGTTTTTTATTGTTATACACACAGACATCAGCATGTGGTTTTTGTGCGGGTGTCAGCAAGCCACTCAGGTCGATACCTTTCACTTTCCAGTGATCGACCGCAACATCAGCATCAAGCACGTCGACGCGACCGATCATGTCATTGACTGTACGAAAACCCAACTGTGCCATAATCTCGCGCAGCTCTTGCGCAACCATAAACAAATAATTAACAACATGCTCGGGCTTACCATTAAATTTCTTGCGCAGCTCGGGGTCCTGTGTTGCGATGCCGACCGGACAGGTATTGAGATGGCACTTACGCATCATAATGCAGCCCAACGTAATCAACGGCGCGGTTGAAAAACCATACTCTTCTGCGCCTAGCAGGGCCGCGATGGCAACATCACGACCGGTCTTCAACTGACCATCTGTCTGTATGACTACGCGCGAGCGTAAATCATTCATCACCAATGTCTGATGGGTTTCTGCTACACCTAATTCCCACGGCAGACCAGCATGTTTGACCGAGGTTAATGGCGATGCCCCGGTACCCCCATCGTGACCGGCTATGACGATGTGATCTGCGAAGGCTTTCGTCACGCCTGCGGCAATCGTACCGACACCAATCTCGGATACCAGCTTGACGCTGATACGCGCCGAAGGATTAGCGTTTTTGAGATCATGAATCAACTGTGCAAGATCTTCTATCGAATAGATATCATGATGCGGTGGAGGGCTGATTAAACCTACGCCAGGTGTCGAATGGCGAATACGCGCAATGACTTCATCGACTTTAGCGCCCGGCAATTCACCGCCTTCGCCCGGCTTGGCACCCTGCGAGACTTTGATTTGAAGTTCATCTGCATTAGTTAGGTACCAGTTGGTTACGCCAAAACGGCCTGAAGCAACCTGCTTGATCGCCGAACGTTTCGAATCACCGTTGGCCATCGGTGTAAAGCGCGATTCGTCTTCGCCACCTTCGCCGGTGTTGGATTTTGCGCCCATACGATTCATCGCGATAGCCAGTGATTCATGACTCTCGGCAGAGATCGAACCAAAACTCATGGCACCGGTGGCGAAACGTTTTACAATCTCTTTGACTGGCTCGACATCGTCGATAGCAATCGCGCTAGCATTAACATTTTCTTTAAATGTTAATAGCCCACGCAGTGTTGCGCCACGCGTTGCGTGTTCATCAGAGTGTTTGGAAAACTGTTTGTAATCTGACTTACTGTTAGTGCGTGCGGCCTGTTGTAAATTGGCGATAGTTTGTGGATTCCACATATGCAGTTCACCACCAGAACGCCAGTGATAATCGCCCGGATTCGGCAGCACAGGCAGACGCACGACATCGCGACTTGGATAACCCAGCTCGTGACGACGCAATGACTCTTGCGCCAACACGTCGAGACTAACCCCTTTTATACGACTGGCAGTGCCGCAGAAACTGCGTGCGATAACATCTTCGCCCAAACCGACTGCTTCGAAAATCTGCGCACCTTTATAAGACTGCAAGGTCGAGATACCGATCTTCGCCATCACCTTGAGCATGCCTTTGGCAACGCCTTTGCGATAATGCGCAACGATAGTGTCATCGTCATATTTTTTATGATCGAGTGAACCATCACGCTGCGCCTGGAACAAGGCTTCGAAGGCAAGATAAGGATTGATCGCATCAACGCCAAAACCGACCAGCAAACAATGATGGTGCACTTCGCGTGCTTCACCAGTTTCAACGACGATACCAATACGTGTGCGCAACTGATTTTTCACTAGGTGATGATGTACTGCGCCCGTCGCCAATAGTGTGCTGACCGGCACACGATCCGCGCCGATGTTACGATCAGACAATACGACCAGCGAATAACCTTCTTCAATAGCCTGTTGCGCCTGCTGGCACATGTCTTCGAGGCAAGCGGCATGACCGACGGCACCGGCAGACTTTGCAAACGTCATATCGATAGTCAGCGTACGCCAGCCACGATGATCGATATGCTTCAACGCAGCCAGTTCTTCATTAGTTATTATCGGCTGTGGTAGTCGCAAGCGATGCGCATGTTGTTCAGTGGTTTCGAGCAGGTTACTCTCTGGGCCGATATAGCATTCCAACGACATTACTACTTCTTCACGAATCGAATCAATCGCCGGGTTGGTCACCTGCGCGAATAATTGTTTAAAGTAGTCATAAATCATGCGCGGACGATCAGACAGACACGCCAGTGCCGCGTCATTACCCATCGAACCAACCGGGTCGCGTAACTCACGCACCAGGGGTAACAACATAAACTGCATAGTTTCGCTGGTATAACCGAAGGCCTGCATACGCTGCAATAAGGTCTCGGCATTAAAGCCATGCGCTTCTTTGTCAGGCGATAATTCGGCCAACTGGATTTCCTGGTTTTTTAACCAGTCGCCATAAGGACGTTTGCTGGAAAATTCAGCCTTGATCTCTGCGTCGGGAATTAGACGACCTTTTTCAAAATCGATCAGGAACATCTTGCCCGGTTGTAAGCGGCCTTTGAATTTGACATTAGCCGGATCAATTTCCAGCACACCGACTTCCGATGCCATAATGACGCGGTCATCATGAGTGACGTAATAGCGACTCGGACGTAGGCCGTTACGATCGAGGGTGGCACCAATATAATGGCCATCGGTGAATACGATCGACGCCGGGCCGTCCCATGGTTCCATCAATGCCGAGTTGTAACGATAAAAATCTTTTTTGCTGTCATCCATGTTGTTATCAGACTGCCAGGCTTCCGGCACCATCAACATGATCGCCTCCTGCAACGAACGACCTGACATCACCATAAACTCGAGCACGTTATCGAAGGTACCCGAATCAGAACAATGCGGCTCAGCAATCGGGAACAGCTTGCTGATGTCATCACCAAACTTATCACTGGCAACGACACCCTGGCGTGCCGCCATCCAGTTTTTATTGCCCAGCAGCGTATTGATCTCGCCGTTGTGACTCATAAAACGATTGGGTTGCGCACGATCCCACGAGGGGAACGTGTTGGTAGAAAAACGCGAATGCACCATCGCCAGATGTGCCGTGTAATCTTCATCACGCAGGTCGGGATAAAAATCACGTACTTGCAATGCCGTCAGCATGCCTTTGTAGATCATCACTTTGGTCGATAAGGAACAGACATAAAACATGTTTGCCTGTTTGATAGCAGCGTCGTCCCTTATCGCATGCGTGCCACGTTTACGGATGATGTACAGCTGACGCTCAAAATCATCACCACTAACCCCTTTTGTCGCACCAATAAACAGTTGTTCTATATGTGGCTGCGACAGGCGAGCAGTCGGACCAACATCAGCGCCGTCCGTATCGACCGGCAACACACGCCAGCCGAGTAATTGCTGCCCCTGTTCAGCGATCAGACTTTCGATGATTTTACGACAGGCCGCCTGAGCAGAAACATCCTGCGGCAAAAACACATTACCCGCTGCAAACTCGCCGGCGGGCGGCAGCTCAATGCCCAGATCCGCTTGCGCTACTTTGCGCAAAAACGCATCGGGCAAACTGGTAAGAATGCCGGCACCATCACCCGTGGTCGGCTCACAACCACAACCGCCGCGATGCACCATGCGTTGCAGGATATGGTCGGCATCTTTGACGATCTGGTGACTAGCTTGACCTTTGATATGCGCAACAAAACCTACCCCACAGCTGTCTTTCTCCAGCTGTGGGTCATAGAGACCATGCTTTTCCGGCAACGCTGTACGCAACAGCGGGCGGAAGCGTGGTGTCTTGCTAGCTTTCGTATTGCTCATAGATAACTCGGACACAGCCAAACAATCGCCCTATGTAATTGTTTTTATTGGTAATTTATAATTAAGTGCTGGTAAAAATTACAGCCAGGGGCGGCTATTCTAGCGAAATGTCGACATAAAGAAAAGCCGTGTGGGCACTCTAGCAAATGTCACACAGAATAGTGCTTCTAACAACAAGAACTAAACGTCGAGGTTGGACACCGACAAGGCATGTTGTTGAATAAAATCACGCCGTGGTTCGACTTGGTCACCCATTAGTGTGGTGAAAATTTCATCGGCACTAATGGCATCTTCAATACGTACTTGCAGCATACAGCGTGTTTCAAACGACATGGTGGTTTCCCACAACTGTTCTGGATTCATTTCGCCCAGGCCTTTATAGCGCTGAATACTGAGGCCACGCTTAGCTTCGTTAGTCAGCCAATTGTAAACTTGTTTAAAACTGGTGACATTCTGTTTGCGTTCGCCACGCTGCACATACGCATCCTCAGCCAACAAACCATCCAGACGTTGGCCTAAATCACTGAGTGTTTTATATTCGCCACTGTAAAAAAACTCTCTCGGCAAAATAACACTGCGGGTCACGCTATGCGTAGTGATATCAACCAAAATATGCCAAGCGTCGCTGTTTTCGCTGTGTGAGATTTCAAGCTCAAAGGCCTTGTTGCCATCAGCATTCAAGCGTGCAGTCAGATCATTTAACCATGGTGCAAGTAAGGCAGGATCGCTTAGCTGTGCATCGCTAACTAACGGCATATAGATAATCTGTTCGAGCAAGCGGCTGTCGTAACGACGAGAAAATTTCTCTATGATGGCTTGCGCTGCAACATAGCGAGTCGCCATCTCTTCCAATGCTTCACTGCTAATCGCCGGAGCAGCAGCATTAACAAACAGCCTAGCACCATCAAAAGCTATATGAATCAATCGCTTACTAAGTTCTGCGTCATCTTTGACATAGGTTTCCTGCTTGCCTTTTTTAAGTTTGTATAATGGTGGTTGAGCAATATACAAATAGCCACGTTCGATAAGTTCGGGCATTTGACGGTAAAAGAAAGTTAGCAACAGGGTGCGAATATGCGAGCCATCGACATCGGCATCGGTCATGATAATGATGCGGTGATAACGAATTTTATCGGGGTCGTAGTCCTCACGACCGATACCGCAACCTAATGCGGTAATCAAGGTGCGAATTTCATCCGACGATAACATCTTGTCAAAACGCGCTTTTTCAACGTTAAGAATTTTACCTTTGAGTGGCAAAATTGCCTGGTTTTTACGGTCACGACCCTGCTTGGCGGAACCACCGGCAGAATCGCCCTCAACGATGTAAAGCTCTGATAAGGCGGGGTCTTTTTCCTGGCAGTCGGCAAGTTTACCAGGCAAACCGGCGACATCGAGTACGCCTTTACGACGCGTCATCTCACGTGCCTTGCGTGCGGCTTCGCGCGCGCGTGCGGCATCGACAATCTTGCTGGTAATGGCTCTGGCTTCTGCCGGCCTTTCGAGCAACATGTCGTGCAGGCCGCTGCCCACCACCGATTCAACGATGCCCTTTACTTCAGAAGAAACCAATTTATCTTTAGTTTGTGATGAAAACTTGGGGTCGGGCACTTTGACAGACAGCACAGCGGTTAAGCCTTCGCGCGCGTCATCACCTGAGGTGCTGACCTTTTCTTTCCTAGCGATACCTTCTTTTTCAATGTACTGATTCAAGGTGCGTGTCAACGCACCACGAAAGCCAGCCAGATGGGTACCACCATCACGTTGAGGAATATTATTGGTAAAACAAAAGATGTTCTCTTGATACGAGTCATTCCACTGCATGGCCACTTCTACTGTCGTACCGTCTTTTTCAACATTGAAGTAAAACACTTGCTTGTGTAGCGGGGTCTTTTTGCTGTTCAAATGCTCAACAAAAGCACGAATACCGCCTTCGAATTTGAATGTATCGTGCTTTTCACTGCGTCTATCGCTAAGCTCAATACTCACGCCAGGATTCAAAAAAGATAGCTCCCTCAAACGCTTAGCAAGGATTTCATAGTGAAACTCGGTGTCTGAAAAGATCTCCGTACTGGGTTTAAAGTGAATTTCTGTCCCTGTGCTATCACTGTCGCCGACCACCTTGAGCCCAGCCACCGGGTCACCGAGACGATATTCCTGTGTATGAGTTTTACCGTCACGGCGTATGGTCAGTTGCAACCTCTCAGACAGGGCATTGACCACGGATACGCCGACACCATGCAGCCCACCCGAGACCTTGTAAGAATCATCATCAAACTTACCGCCGGCATGCAGCACCGTCATAATCACTTCTGCAGCAGAGCGACCCTCCTCTTCATGAAGATCAACCGGAATACCACGGCCGTTATCAGTGACAGAAATCGAGTTATCGGTATGAATCACCACGCTGACGGTATCACAATGACCCGCCATGGCCTCATCGATAGAGTTATCGACAACCTCGAAAACCATATGATGCAAGCCGGAACCATCATCCGTGTCGCCAATGTACATACCAGGGCGCTTACGCACCGCATCAAGCCCCTTTAGAACCTTGATTTTGCTGGAGTCGTAATTGCTAGAAGAGCCGTTTTGCTTCTTTTCGTCGTCGCTCATTGTGCCTGAGCACCCCTAATGGAAGTCGAACCAATCGCGCAATTTTACCACGTAAACAAGGGTTTAGCGATTATTTTAAGTGCGATCAAAAGCGCTAAAAGCACCGTGTTTCACGTGAAACACTTGGCTCTGAGAAAACATACTGAGATCAAGGTCTTGCTTATCAATAGCGGTAATAAAAACCTGTGCATTCAGGCTATTCAATAAATTCAGTAAATAACGTCGGCGACTAGCATCCAGCTCGGCTGGCAAATCATCAACCAGCACGATACAGGGTTTATCAAGTTGCTCAGCAAACAATGCCGCTTGCGCCAGATACAGCGCAGAAATAATGAGCTTTTGTTGGCCGCGCGATGCATATTCTTGCACCGGCATACTGTTTATCTTAACCACCAAATCCGCAGTATGCGGACCATCTCGCGTATAACCTAAGCGCAAATCGCGATCTTGCTTGCATTGCAAGTGCGTTGCAAGAGGAATACCCGCAGGCCAGCCACGCTGATACTCTATCGATAGGTCAGGCAAATCGACTAAAGACGCTAGCATAAGTAAAAAATGACTCCGTAGCTGCGTAATATAGTCTGCTCGCCAGGTATCGATTTCTATTGCTATTCTTTCAAGCTCGTTATTCCAGCTTGTTAGCGTACTACCGTCGCTGCCGTGCCGCACCAAGGCATTACGCTGGCCAAGCGCACGACAATATGCTCGCCAAGCATCGAGAAAAGCTGGTTTCACGTGAAACACGCCCCAATCAATAAACTTACGGCGCTGTTTTGGCCCGCCAGTTAACAACTTATGGCTGTCAGTGCTGACCAGGGTGAGTGGTAATAATGTGGCAAGATCAGAGGAGCGTTTTATGACTTCCTCGCCATGTGTTAGCTTTAGTTCACGTTGTTTATAGCGCGCTTTAAGTGACTGCACACCACGATCATGCTCGATCTCGGTCGTCACAGCGAACGCTTTCTCGTTAAAATGCGCTAAACGCGATAGACGGTTGGTACGAAACGATTTTGCCCGCGCCAACAAATAAATAGCTTCAAGCAAGCTGGTTTTACCACTGCCATTCTGCCCGTAGATAAGGTTACATTTCGGATTTAGCTTAAGATCAACATCGATCAAGTTTCTAAACTGTACTGCTCTCAGTCTACGTAAATGCATAAATTAATAAGCCGTGACAAAAACCGTAGTCAAAACAGCCGGCGGGGTCTCTAGGCGGCTGTCGAACCTAGGTGATCGTGGTGAGAAAAAACCATTTAGAACCCCTTTTTTTGATCGGTTGGAGCGCACACCAAGAGTCTCTCCGTTGGATAAATATTAAGCATATTTACCAACAGTAGGCGCTCTTAGGCGACGAAAAAGATCAAAAAATAGCCCACATAACTTCTCTGCGGTAGATTCATCCTAAACTCGGCAAGCATCCTAGATACGCATTGGCATCACGACATAACGTGATGATTCATTGGTAACCCCATGTAATAAGCAACTACTACCAGGATCAGTAAAAACCATCTGTACCTGCTGCTCATTCATTGCACCCAGGGCGTCTTGAACATAGGCGGCATTAAAACCAATCTCAAATTCGTCGCCCGAGTAGTCTACCTCAACCTCTTCTTCGGCATGCTCTTGCTCGGGGTTACGCGCACGTATAACAATACTGCCGGATTTAACTTGTACCGAAATACTGCGGAATTTTTCATTAGTCAAAATCGATGCCCGTACCAACGCCTGTTTTAAAGCATCACGATCCACAATAACAATCTTGTCACCGCCTTTAGGTACGACATGTTCATAATCAGGAAAACGGCCATCAACTAATTTAGAGGTAAAACTCAACCCGTCTGTGCTAAACCGTATGTGGTTAATGCCTAACTCTATATTGACATCCTTATCTAAATCATCAAGTAAACGCTGTAATTCATTAATACCCTTGCGCGGCACAATAACCTGTGTTTTCTCGTTCCAGCCGATGTTCACTGCAGCTTCTGCCATGGCCAATCGGTGACCGTCCGTTGCAACAGTACGCAGTTGGTCGCTACCCATTTCAAATAACATACCGTTAAGATAATAACGTACATCTTGCTGTGCCATAGCAAATGACGTTTGATCTATTAGGCGCTTTAGCTCGCCTTGTTTCAGGGTAAAACTGCGCGCACCTTCCATCGCGCCAATATCGGGGAAATCATCAGCTGGTAGAGTAGTTAGAACAAAACGGCTGCGACCCGAACGTATTGTCGCCTTGTCTTCTGCTATTTTTATCGCAATATCGGCACTATCACCAAGGCTGCGGCAAATATCAAATAATTTACGGGCAGGCAGTGTTGTCCGTCCTGATACCTTGCCATCAACCTCAAGCTGGATAATTATTTCAACTTCAAGATCGGTGGCAGTTAAGGACAACACTCCTTGGTTTGCCTCAATTAAAACGTTGGCTAATATCGGCAAAGTTTGGCGTCGTTCAACAACTCCATTGATAAGTTGTAACGGCTTAAGAAGTACGTCTTTATTTAAATTTATATTCATATAAACAACCTATTATAACCGCTGTGCGTAACTCAAAAAACTGACCTAAAAAACATTCTTTATTGTTTATTTTCAATAATTTATTTTTTTTTAAACTAAAAATAATCTGTTGATTGATTGTGGGTAACTTGGTTATAAGTAGTTCTTTTTGAGCAAAACCCAATTTAATCACAACTTATCCACATTATGTTTGTAGGGTTCTCAACAGGTTTAAGTAATCCTCGTTAATAACGTTGTCTTCAGTGCGTAATGTTGCGATCTTACGACAGGCATGTAACACGGTCGTATGGTCGCGGCCACCAAAGGCGTCACCAATTTCTGGCAGGCTATGATTCGTTAAGTCCTTGGCTAGTGCCATAGCCAATTGTCGTGGCCGTGCGACGGAGCGTGAGCGCCGCTTGGACAACAAATCTGCTACGCGAATTTTATAATACTCTGCTACGGTTTTTTGGATACTGTCAATGGTCACTAAACGGTCTTGCAGTGCGAGCAAATCACGCAAGGCTTCTTTGGCGAACTCTAACGTAATAGCATGCCCGGTAAAACGTGAGTTAGCGACGACACGTCGTAGTGCACCTTCCATTTCGCGAACATTGGATTGAAAACGTTGAGCGATTAAAAAGGCCACATCGCTGGGGATCTCAAGATCAATTTGCGCGGCCTTACTCATTAAAATGGCGACGCGTGTTTCCAGCTCGGGCGGTTCGATGGCAACAGTTAGTCCCCAGCCAAAGCGCGATTTAAGGCGTTCTTCTAGACCGTCGACCTTTTTTGGGTAACGATCGCAGGTCATAATGACTTGCTGATGACCTTCAATGAGCGAATTAAAGGTGTGAAAGAGCTCTTCTTGTGAGCGTTCTTTCTTGGCGAAAAACTGAATGTCATCGATAAGCAGGACATCGACACTACGGTAATAGCGTTTAAATTCGTTAATGGTATTGTGCTGTAGTGCTTTGACCATATCGGCAACAAAGCGCTCAGAATGCAAGTAGACAATCTTGGCATTGTCAATGCGCTCAAACATCATATTGCCAACGGCATGCATAAGATGTGTTTTGCCTAGGCCTACGCCACCGTATAAAAACAAAGGGTTATAGGCAGTGCCAGGATTTTCAGCGACCTGTACCGAGGCCGCGCGAGCCAACTGGTTCGATTTACCTTCAACGAAATTATCGAAGGTAAAACTGCTTTGCAGGCCACTACGAAAGCCCTTGCTACTTTTATTGTTTTCACGAGAAAAGTGCGCATTACTTGGGTGGGGCGCGCTGTGACGGCTCTGCACAGGGTCTAGGGCGGGGCTAGGGCGAGAGCAGCCAACTTCAACGCTGACGCTAGTATTGCTATCGAGTTGCTTAATCAGGATGGAAATACGTGAGATAAACAGCTCGTTGATTTTGTCGAGGACAAAATGATTAGGCGCCAATAAGCGCAACAGATTGCCGTCTTCAACAGGTTGTAGCGGCCGTATCCAGGTGTTGAGGTCTTGCACACTCAGCTCGCTTTCGAGATGATGCAGACAGCGCTGCCAAAGCGAATCGTCCAAAGCTGGAAGACCTCCTAATTTACCTATTGTTGATTTAGGTGTTATTAACAAGTGCCTGGAACAGGCAGCGTGAACCAATCAGTTTAACCTCCTCGGCTGGGCTGCGCTAGCGTTTTACTTGGGCAAGGGAGGAGTATTTGTTTCTCATTGCTATGTTCGGGCATGGTAAGGCCTGAGGTGCTTGCCTCCGGCAGGTAGGCGTTTCCTGCAATAAGAACAAATTAGCCTGCTTTGACTTCTTGCTTGACACGGGGAGGGCGTTTCAGTATTGTCATGCGCTTTTCGACGTGCCTTCTGGGTACACGGCCTGATTTAGGAAAGCCGCAATGAAGCAAACATTTCAACCAAGCAATCTTAAGCGCAAGCGTACCCATGGGTTCCGTTCCCGTATGAGTACTGCCGCTGGCCGTATGGTGATTAAACGCCGTCGCGCCAAAGGCCGTGCCAAACTCAGCGCCTAATTCGGCGCCTCCTGGCGCGGTCTCGAATCGAGCCTCTTTTCAGTTTCGTCGCTGCTACAGGCTTGTCCACCAAAGCGATTTTCAACGCGTATTTGATCAGCCTGTTCGGGCTGGTAGTCGGTATTTAACGATGTTGGCTCGGCCTAATGAGCTGGGTTATGCGCGTATGGGTGTGATTATAGGCAAGCGTTCAGCTAAACTTGCCGTACAACGCAACGCTTTTAAACGCACGGTTCGAGACGCATTTCGTTTGCGCCGAGAGTCATTAGCCCATTGGGATTATTTAATCATCGCCAAGCCAAGTGTTGCCAAACAAAGCCGTGGCCAAGTAAGACAATGGCTTGATCAAGGCTGGCAAAAACTACAACGGCGCGCAACGGGGGTACAAAACCTATGAAAACATGCTTATTGTTTTTAGTGCGTACTTACCGCTATTTAATTAGCCCTCTGCTGCCTGCAAGCTGCCGTTTTTATCCAAGTTGCTCTTGTTATTGTGAAACAGCCGTGCGTGAGCATGGTGCGCTACGCGGTGGCTGGCTCAGTCTATGTCGACTCAGTCGTTGTCACCCTTGGCATGAAGGCGGTGTTGATTTAGTGCCACCGCAAAAAAGAGTCGTTTGCAACCACCACCATAAATCTTTATAAGGCTGTCATGGAAACTCGTCGTATATTACTATTTTTTGCGCTCGCTGCGGTTGTTGTGCTTTTATATGAGGCATGGCAAACGGACTATGGTCCGCAGCCAGTAGCGCCCAGCCCTCCCTCAGCGCAAATCACCGATGGTCAATTATTGCCTCCCTTGCCACGTACTGATGTGCCGGATAGCCCAAGAAACTACGTGGAACCTGTTGGTGAAATCGCAATTTCGGGCGTAACAGAGAATAAAACCCCAGTTCAAGCCTTGGCCGATGCTGGTAATATTCGCGTCCTCACTGATAAGTTTGATATCGACATTGCCTTAGCCGGCGGAGATATTCGCCGTGCTGACCTGCGTGCTTATCCAGTGAGTATCGTCGAGCTAGACGTCCCCTTCAAGCTGATGTCAACCGACCCAAGCAATCTCTTTGTCGCGCAAAGTGGTTTATTGTCAAAGTCACAAGCCCCCGATCACCACGCAATTTATACCGCCGATGCGAGCGAATTTACCCTAGCTGATGGTCAAGACACACTCGAGGTTGTTTTATATTGGCAAAGCGATGACGGCGTGGAAATTGATAAAGTATTTACCTTTACTCGCGGCAGTCACCTTATTGATGTTGAACACCGTATTAGCAATAACAGTGGTGCTGAGTGGGCGGGCCGCGTCTACCGCCAGTTCCAGCGTACTGAACCTGACGACTCCGGTGGATTTAGGCTGATCTATACCTATACCGGTGGTGTGCTGTCAAACGAAGAAGAAAAATACGAAAAAATTGATTTTGGCGACATGCGCAGCAAAGATGTCAAAATCGACAGCGCTAACGGCTGGGCGGCTATGATCCAGCATTACTTTCTCGCTGCCTGGGTGCCTGATGCAGAGCAGAGCAATCATTACTTTAGTAAAGCGCTGGATGATGGGCGCTATACCCTGGGTTTAATTGCGCCGAGTGTTAGCGTTGCCGCGGGCGCACAAGGCAGCATGGTCGATAGGCTTTATATTGGCCCTAAAGAACAACACGTGCTCGAAGCCATCGCGCCCGGTTTGGGGCTTACCGTTGACTACGGCATCTTCGCTATTTTCTCACAACCGTTATTTTGGTTGCTGGAAAAAATCCACAATGTCGTTGGCAACTGGGGTTGGACCATCATCATTATCACCATGATTATAAAACTGGTGTTCTTCCCCTTGTCTGCGGCCAGCTACCGTTCCATGGC
>CAYUKF010000007.1:0-5750 GCA_964445215.1 uncultured Thiotrichales bacterium | reverse complement strand
CTGCCGCTACTCATGGGTATTACCATGTGGTTTCAACAACGGCTTAACCCGAAACCCCCCGACCCCATGCAAGCCAAAATTCTCGGCGCGCTACCGTATGTGTTTACCCTGTTCTTTGCCTTCTTCCCATCAGGCTTAGTGCTTTACTGGGTATCAAACAGTATTTTGTCTATTGCCCAGCAGTGGCATATCACACGTAAGATTGATAAGGGATAAGTACTTTATCGTAGCTATAGTTTGTAAATGTCTAGTCACGAAGTTTTTAGTTTGGCCTTTCAGAAATTTCCTGTAGCCGGTCGCAAGCAGGAGAGTGTCCTGTTTTGCAGGCTTTTTCGTATAATTGCTTTGCTTTATCTAAATTTCTTGGCGCACCTTGGCCACCTAGATAGGTAAACGCTGACCAGTAACATGCCTGTGAATGTGATGCGTTGCAGGCCTTCTCGTAAAATACGGTTGCTTTGGTGTAGTCTATTTCGCTGCCGTTGTCGCCATAGTGCAACCATTGGCCTATTTTAAAGCAATTTTCATTCAGGCCAGCATCGCAGGCCTTTTCTAAATATGCTAACCCAAGATCGACGTTGTGTTCATAGCCTTGGCCTCGAGCATAAATCCACCCTATTGCCGTACAGCTTTCTAAATGATGTTCTTTACAGGCGTCTTCATAGTAGTCGACCGCTTTCTCTATATTTTTCTCTATCCCAAGTCCTTGATGATACGCGCGAGCCAGGCCAAAACAGCCATCCAAAATTTCTTTGTCACAGGACATCGCATAGTAATTGACAGATTTTTTTAAATATGCAATGGCAACATCTTTATAGTTAGCATTTCCTCGATCATTGAGTGGTCTATTTGCTAGCTCATAGCATCCGTCGCCGTTATTGGCCTCACAGCTTCGTTCAAACAATGCCAACGATTTTTTTTTGTCCTTTCGGGCTCCACGGCCTTTAGCGTACTGGCGGCCTAATTCCACGCATTTACTGAGGTTGCCATTATTACAATGAGTTGTATTGATTTCAAAAGATTTGATGTCAATAACCTCTTGTTGAATACGCTTGATATCATTAAAACAATACGCTTCATGGCCAATGATGCAAGATTGCTTATAGTAAGCAATAGATTTATCCCAATTTTTTTCTAAAATTTTACCAACCCCGTAATAATGCTTGCGCGCCATAATGGCGCAACCATTTGTGAAGCCGTTGTCGCAGGCCTTCTTATACAAATCCAGAGCCTTAATTATATTTTGCTTGATGCCACGACCCTTTTCATAGGCGTAGGCAAGTTTAAAGCAAGATTCCATATTGTTGTTTTCTTCACATTTAATTTTAATGGCCTCAGTAGCCCGCTGTTCGGCAAAGTCTTCTTCTATATTTTTAGCCTTACCACAGCTATGATTGTCTCCACCTTCGCAGCCTCTCTGGTAGTAAGCGAGCGCTTTAGTTATATCTCTTTCCTCTTCAATGATGCCACCCAAGTAATATTTTCTGTCGCTGATGATGCCGGTTATAAATATGTCACCTAGACGGTCGCAGCTACGAAAGCCCTCCGTATCACAAGCTTTTTCATATAAGTTTCTTGCTTTAGAGAGATCAATCTCTATACCCTTCATTCCATGCTCGTACATGACAGCAAGACGGTGACAATCTCCACCTCTGTTGTGATCGCAACCGTTTTCATAATTTTCTATTTTTCTAGCCTGAAAATATATTGCCTTTTTTCGATCTTGTATTACATCGCGTCCAGTGAGATATCGGTGGCTTAACTGAGCACAACTAATGCCATGGCCAAGTGAACATGCCTTTTTGTTATAAGCAATTGCTTTAGCTGGATCTTTATCAACTCCTTTACCATGGCTGTAATTAGTTGACAATTTGTTACAACCCTTTGCGTAAGCTAAATCACAAGATTTTTTAATTAAGGCGGTTGACTTTAGTTGATTGCTTGCGACGACGTGTCTATGAGAAAAAATATTTCCTAGCTCTAGGCAGGCGACTGCATCATCACTATTACATGCTGATTCCAAACTAAAAACCGCTTCTATTTTTTCTTTGCGCGAGCAGCTATCTCTATACTTATTTAGGCAAGCTTTTTCATAATAGTCCTGTGACAACGCTATATTTGATATAAAATCTTTATCCCTAGCATAGGCTTCTGCTAAGGTGTAACAGTCTTTGGTTGCTCCGCCATCGCAGGCTTTACTATAAAAATTTGCAGCGTTATTGGGGTTCTTTTCAAGTCCTCTTCCTTTATGGTAACGCCGACCAAGAATAGAACAGCTTTTTATATGCCCACCTTCACAGGCAATTTTTGAATAACTGCTTGCTTTGGTAATATCCTGGCCCAGGCGGCGGCCATTAGTGTAGTCTTTCGCTAGACTAACGCATGCCTTAATATTTTCTTTATTGCATGCATCATCTAATTTGCTTGCCGTTTTCAGAATTTTTAGGGCTGAGCAGCCATTACCATATCGGTTATCACAACCTTTTTTATAGTAATGCATGGCTTTTTTTAGATCTTTTTCTGTGGCCGTGTGTCTTCCATATTCATAGTCATCTCCCAAGGCCACGCAGGCTTCACCAAGCCCAAATTCACAAGATTTTTCGTTGAAGAACCGGGTCTGCGCTAGATCTTTAGCGACACCGTTTCCACGAAGATAGGCATACGCTAGTTGGTGACAGCCTTTACTAGATTTAAGGTCACACGCTTTTTTTAAAAAAGCGAATGCTTTTATAAAGTCTTGTGCAAATATGACTACGTTGTTATATCCATATCTGTATGCTTCTGCAGCATCTACACAGTCTGGCCCAATACCTTTGTCACAAGAATTTTTATAATTAGTAAAAGTCATTACATAATAAGATTGGGCTTTATCATTATCTAGCACGACCCCTTTACCATAAGCATGTGCGTGCGCTAAATCTTTGCAGCTTTTAGCATGTCCCTGATTGCAGGCTTGAGCATATAATTTTGCTGCCTCTGTAAGATTTTTTTCTGTCCCGTTACCACTTTGATAGTGATCAGCCATTCTTTCACAAGAAGTGATATCTCCTTGCATGCAGCTAGCTTTAAAATTGTTTATGCCATTTTTAAAATACTCGTTTGCTTTATCTATATCTTCTTTTTGAGTGGACTTGGAAGAGTATTGATGGCCTAGCGAATAGCAGGCATCGCCATCGCCATGCATACAAGACTTGTCATTGAGTGCGGAGGCTAATTGATGATACTCGGCCTCTTTGTTTGTATCTTTTTCAACGCCGCGACCTTTAGAATAGGCATAAGCTAAGCCAGCGCAGCCTTCGCTATTTTTTAAATCACAGGCCTTAATATAAAGGACAATAGATTGATTATAGTTTTTTATCACCCCAAGTCCGGTAGCGTATGCATAGCCAAGATTTGAGCAGCTTTGCCCGTGCCCGTGTTCGCAAGCGATTTTATAAAATTTAGCAGCTGTTGATTTATTGCCGATACGACGAGCGTAGGCCTCACCAAGCGTGAAACAAATTTCTGCGTCGCCCTTGTCACAGATATCTTGATAATTTTCGGTGATATTTTCTGACGGATAGGCTGATAAAGGAAATATGCTATAAAGCATGACAATTGCTGAAAAAGCTCTAAGAAATCTCATTGGTGAGACTATTCCCTTTTGGTGAAATAATATTCATCCAATAGACTAACGGGCTGGGTAGCTATGTTTCGACGAATTGTCGCCGTGTTAACACACTGCGACTAATTAAATTATCGGTCGTTTTAGGAGATTCTTTATCAGGAGGAAGGGCTTTTATTGCTAGTGCGAATTGAGCATTCATGATGTTTTCTATATACACAGATACAATTGCCGCAATTGCTACCCCTGCTGGTCGTGGCGGGGTAGGTATTATTCGCATATCCGGCCCGCAAGCGACAGGGATTAGTAAAGCGGTTACGGGCGTATTACCCGAGCCGCGAGTGGCCACGCTCGCCGATTTTTGCACGGCAGATGGTGTGGCAATTGATCATGGACTCGTCTTATATTTCCCGGCGCCAAATTCGTTTACTGGCGAAGACGTGGTTGAGTTACAAGCCCATGGTAGTCCAGTCGTGTTAGATTTAATTTTAAAATCAACACTATCGTTAGGCGCGCGCATGGCACGCCCCGGCGAGTTTTCTGAACGCGCCTATCTTAATGATAAACTTGACCTAACCCAGGCCGAAGCGATTGCCGATCTTATTGATAGTAGCTCGGAAACTGCGGCACGAGCGGCCTTGCGTTCTTTAGAGGGTGAATTCTCTAACACCATTAATCAGTTGTTGGAGAAAATGATTCGCCTACGCATGTATATCGAGAGCGCGATAGATTTTCCCGAAGAAGAAATTGATTTTTTATCTGATGGCAAAGTCGCACAACAGCTTGATGCGATTTACGTTACGACCACTGCGGTATTTCATTCTGCACGACAAGGCAGCATTCTGCGTGAGGGCATAACTCTGGTTATTGCTGGCAAGCCAAATGCTGGCAAATCCAGCCTAATGAATCGACTGGCACAACGTGAGGCAGCGATTGTCACAGACATCCCTGGCACAACACGCGATGTCCTGCGCGAGGCAATCAGCATCGATGGAATTCCTTTGCATTTGGTCGATACGGCGGGTTTGCGAGACAGTAATGATCCAATTGAGCAACAAGGTATAGACCGGGCGCGCAGGGAAATTGAACGTGCCGATATTATTTTACATATCATTGATTGCGCCGCAATGGATCAAGACGATGATTCGCTGACGGTATTACCCGCAACAATACCTTGTATTGATGTTTACAATAAAATTGATATTGCTGCTGTCGTAAAAGAGACACAAGACAGCGCGGTATTTGTTTCAGCAAAAACCGGCCAGGGCTTCGACCAACTCAATAAAACAATAAAACAAACGATGGGTTTTGATGAAAACAACGAAGGCATATTCAGTGCCCGTCGTCGCCATCTTGATGCGCTAGAGCGAACCTTGTCCCATATAAAAAACAGCCAGGTTCATTTAAGCCACCAGACAGGTGAGCTGGTCGCCGAAGAGCTTAAAATTGCGCAAGCGTGTTTAGGTGAAATTACCGGTGCATTCAGTAGCGACGATTTGCTGGGCGAAATTTTCTCCAGTTTTTGTGTTGGCAAATAGCGATAGTTTTGTTAACAGATTGCAGGGCGATGTGATTCACCTGTGATGATTGGCTAAACATACCTTACTAGAATAGACACTATGAAACGCATAGCCCCCATCACTGCCGCCTCAATTTTTGCCATACTTATTGGTGTTTTATTGATTGCCACGGCACAGAGCAAAAATAATCCACCTGACACCATAGTTGCTGATGAATTTATTTCACTCTTAAGTAGCAATGGTAGGCAAATCGATAAGGCGCTGGATCGAATTGAAGCCGAGTGGCAGCCGGGTTTTTCCATTATGGCGGTTGAAGTGATGACACTGCTGCGTGACAGAGAAGGGGTTGCGCGTCTTGTTAATCTGCTGGAGAAAAATACCGAGCAGAAATTCGGTTTTGATATACAGGGCTGGCGTCAGTGGTTATGGAATCAACCGGAAAATAAATATCGCCACTACGCGCAGTTCAAATCAGAGCTATACCGTTTAATTGACCCCCTCTTTGCAGGCTACTTTAATGATGAACGTGATACCACCATTCGTCTTGACGAAGTGGTGTGGGGCGGTGTTCGGCAAGATGGTATTCCACCGTTACGTAATCCAAAAATGATTCATGCTGATGACGC
>CAYUKF010000006.1:0-26217 GCA_964445215.1 uncultured Thiotrichales bacterium | reverse complement strand
GAAATTAAAGCCGATGCCATTACGTTACACGGGCTCAAGCTTTACCTTGGCGTTAATAAGCAAGGCGTGAGTAATTGGGCCGACCTAACCGGAGCCAGCACAGAAAAAGCATCACAGTCTGAAAATGGTGGTGCACTGGTTGGTCTCTCAGCATTTAGTATTGGTGGTATTGATGTCCGTGATGCAGAGATTGTTTGGGATGATCAACAAACACCGCAAAAATTCACGGTTAGTGGCTTTGATCTAAACGTCGGCACTATCTTGCCAGGCAAACCTGTGGCGCTAAAAATCGACTTTGATGTCGATAGTGAGCCTAAGGTCATTGACGGACACATCAATATAAAGGGCGTTACCAGCGTTGATTTAGCTAATCAACTGGTTGCTATTAGTGATTTCAACTTCATCAGCACGCTTAATGGGCCTGCCTTACCAATGCAAGCAATGGAAATAAGGCTCAGCAGTGACCTTAGCTTGGACATTGGAAAGGATGTGTTGTCGCTGCAAAACCTTGCCTTTACTGCCTTAGACATTCATGCCAAAGGACAATTAACAGCTAGCCAATTATCTAGTTCGCCTCAATTTAAAGGTCAGCTTGATATCGACGAATTTTCTTTACGTGAGCTACTATCAAAACTTGGTATCACCATAGAAACTGCTGACCCCGCTGTCTTGGCAAAGACAAGTCTTAGCCTCGACTTTGCTGGCAATACTAATAAACTGTCACTAACCAGTCTTGGCGTCAAACTGGATGATACGCGGCTAAGTGGTGATTTCAGTATCTCTGAGTTTAGCAAGCCTTCGATCAACGCCAAACTAAAATTAGATAACATCGACCTCGATCGCTACCTACCCCCCACGGCGGAAGATAGTGCTACTGCCAACACGCCAGCATCCGGCACCAGCACCAGCAACAGCCCTGCCACTACACCGGGAGCGGTTGATAATAGCTGGATGCACCCCTTGCGCACTTTAACTGCTAATGCCAAATTTGATGTTGGTACACTTAAAATCAATCAACTAACGCTCACTCAGCTGGCGACTACATTGACAGCAAAAGGCGGTTTAATCACGTTGCATCCGTTAACTGCCACGCTTTATAATGGTAGCTATCAAGGCCATATTCAGCTCAATAGTAATCTTGACACGCCCATCATCTCGGTCAATGAAAGTCTCAAAGGTGTGAATGCTGGCACCTTACTCAAAGATTTAATCGATGACGACAAAATCATCGGCACTGTCAACGCTAAGGCAAAACTCACTATGCGTGGTTCGACACCAGAGCAAATAAAGAAAACAGCCAATGGCGATATTCAGTTTTCTTTTATTAACGGTGCAGTGAAAGGCATCAACATATCAAAGATTATTCGCGATGCTAAAGCAAAGTTATCCGGCAAAAAAACAAGTAGTAATGATGAACTGCAACAAACTGATTTTGCCGAGCTTAGTGGTACTGTCAATATCAAAAGTGGTCTTTTACAAAACCAAGATCTTTTAATGAAGTCACCTTTTTTCCGCATCGCTGGTCGCGGCAAAGCTAACCTTGTCAATGAGTCAATCGATTATTTTATTGAAGTTGCGATCGTCGAGACGTCGAAAGGCCAAGGTGGCAAAGAACTTGCCAACCTTAAAGGCTTAAAAATACCTGTAAACATTGGCGGCACCTTCACCAATCCTAAGTTCAAGCCTGATTTAAAAGCTATGATTAGTGACGAAACTAAGAAAAAAGCCAAAGAAAAAATCGATAAAGAGAAAGGCCGGCTCAAAGGCCAGCTGTTCGACAAGCTAGGTATAAAAGATAATGCCGCAGCTAATGACAGTGGCGAAACTGGTGTCACCACGGAAGCACCAAAAGAAAATATAGAAGATAAACTGAAAAGTAAATTTAAAAACTTGTTTTAGACAGAAAATGGCTGAAGCTAAATTTAGCGACCGCCTGCTTAGCTGGTTCGATCAGCACGGTCGCAAAGACCTGCCGTGGCAACAACAATCTCCCTATCATGTGTGGGTGTCGGAGATCATGTTGCAACAAACGCAGGTCAAAACCGTTATCCCTTATTATCTGCGTTTTATCGTACGCTTCCCTAGTGTAGGAAAACTGGCCGCTGCCTCAATCGACGAGGTATTGCATCATTGGAGCGGGCTGGGTTATTACGCCAGGGGGCGCAACCTGCATCGCACGGCGCAAATCATCTGCCGCGAACACGATGCTAAGCTTCCTAATACCTTAGAACAATTGATTAATCTGCCTGGTATTGGCCGCTCTACCGCCGCTGCGATTTTGTCCTTATCAAAAAACCAACGCCAGCCAATACTTGATGGCAACGTAAAACGTGTGCTATCACGCTGCTTTGGTATAAGAGGCTGGCCGGGTATATCTGCTGTTGAGCAACGGCTATGGGATATATCAGAGCAACAAACGCCGACAAGAAGAGTTGCTAACTATACTCAGGCAATTATGGATCTTGGCGCAACGGTTTGTACCCGCAGTAAACCACTGTGTCAGCTCTGTCCAATGAATAAACACTGTGTCGCTTTCAAAACAGAATCGGTCGCCCTCTACCCAGGCAAGAAACCTAAGCGCACTCTGCCTGAAAAACATACCATCATGCTACTGCTGCGCAATAAGCAAAATGAGATCTTGCTACAGCAACGTCCACCAAGCGGCATCTGGGGTGGCTTATGGTGCTTCCCTCAATGTGATATTGAAACTGACATTGCACAATGGTGTCAGCAACAGCTTGGCCTTGGCATAGACAATATTTTAAATGGAACACCATTTAGCCATACATTCTCTCATTACCGTTTATATGTCACGCCAATACATGCTCAAGTTACTGACAACTCGGAAATTGTCATGGAGAGCGCACCTCAGCTTTGGTACAATCGTCAGCAGCCAGCATCACTAGGTTTGGCCGCACCCGTAAGCAAATTACTGCAGCAGTTCAATTACGCACTATTTGGAAAACTATAATGAGCCGTACAGTACAGTGTGTACACCTAAAAAAAGAAGCCGAAGGTCTAAAAGCCGCCCCCTATCCTGGCGAGCTTGGCAAACGTATCTTTGACAATGTATCAATAGAAGGCTGGCAGGCATGGTTAAGCCACCAAACCATGCTCATTAACGAAAATCGTCTCAGCGCGCTTGATCCTAAGGCACGTAGCTTCCTTGAAGCAGAGATGGAAAAATTCTTTTTTGGTGATGGCTGCGCCAAGCCTGAAGGCTATGTAGCTCCTGAATAAACATATTCATGTTGGTTCAACTTGACGTACACAGCCCAAACGCGTTTAATATCCGGCTTCGCGCTGGCCTGACAAATGGCCAGGTAGCTCAGTCGGTAGAGCAGGGGATTGAAAATCCCCGTGTCGGCGGTTCGATTCCGTCCCTGGCCACCATTTATTTACGTGTCCAATATGCGTGAAACCATTAATAATAAATTTATTGCCCAACTACAACGCAGGGTAGCGGGGACGCGCAGCGTCAGGGTAGAGCAGGGGATTGAAAATCCCCGTGTCGGCGGTTCGATTCCGTCCCTGGCCACCATCTCCCATGTTTTGTCGCTTCACGCCTAGGTCGACGCTACGATGAAAACACTTGGCTACCTGTCACTCACCTTCGTCCTTATCTGCGCTGCTTTCATCGGCTGGGGCTGGTGGATAAACAATCAAGCACAACTTTATCAAATCGAAAGGGCATCACAAGTTGAGGCAACTTATGGCTTTACAGTGAGCACCCCTCAAATACGAGTAGATGACAGGCGCCGACAGGTAATTACAATACACCCAAGTAAAAACGGCCTACTATACGTTGCTGGCTTCCGTGAGGATGATATTTTACTGTCACATCAGATGACTGCTTTTTATAAGGCGCTATATCACCAAAATGCTGACACCTTGCACTTTAACGTTCTCGACGGCGGCGATGGGCTGCCTTTAAATCAGCGAGAATTACGAACAATCACGCTACCACCATTAGTTAACTAACCACTGCATCTAACATTATCGCCGACTGGATAGAATAAACTAGGAATTATAATGATTTCAGCACTAATTGAATACGGACTTTTCTTTGCAAAAACGGCGACCTTATTGATCGCTCTGGTTATCGCATTAACCATTGTTTTCTCTCTCAGTCGTCGCGATAAAACTGCAGAGCGTCTGATCATAAAAAATATTAACCAAAAATACGATACCATGCGTCAACTATTAGAGCATGAAGTGTTAGACAAAAAGCTACTTAAACAGACAAACAAAAAACATAAGAAAGAAAATAAGGCCAAGAAAAAAGAAGATTCTGATAAAATTAAACAACGACTTTTTGTGTTAAATTTCAAGGGAGATATTCGTGCCACAGCGGTGGCATCACTACGCGAAGAAATCACTGCACTACTCACCATTGCCAACAAAGAAGATGAAGTGCTGCTGTGCTTGGAAAACTCCGGCGGCACTGTGCATGAACATGGCTTGGCGGCCTCACAATTATTGCGCATTCGTCAACGTGAGATACCGCTGGTTATCGCGGTAGATAAGGTGGCCGCAAGTGGCGGCTATCTTATGGCGTGCACTGCAAACAAAATTATTGCGGCGCCGTTTGCTATTATTGGCTCCATTGGCGTGCTGGCACAAATACCTAATTTTCGCCGCGTATTAGAAAAACACGGTGTCGATTTTGAACAAATTACGGCAGGAAAATATAAGCGTACGGTAACCATGTTCGGTAAAAATACCGACGAAGATCGCGCAAAGTTAAAACAAGACTTAGAAGAAATTCATGATTTGTTTAAATCAAGCATTACTGAGTACCGTAAAGAATTGGATATAGAGCAAGTCGCGACAGGTGAGCATTGGTATGGTCAAAAAGCATTAGAACTTAAACTGGTCGATGAACTCATGACTAGCGACGATTACTTGTTAGAGAAAAGCAAGGTTGCTGATCTCTTTGAGATTAAATTCCAACAGAAAAAGAAAATAGGCAAGAAACTTGGCGCTGCCGCAAAAAGCGCCTGGGAAGAATTTAGTAGTGATATATCCTCACGTTGGGGTAAATAAAAACTACTCCTCTACTATGCTTCTACATCATCTGGGATGTATTGCTGCCAGTCGAGATCTAAATCTCCTGCAACAAAGAACCACGGGTTCAACAACGAATCTTTAGTATTGTATTTAAGTGGTTCGAATGACATTTCAGTCAAACGACCACCAGCCTCTTCGACAATGCATTGCGCGGCGGCAGTATCCCATTCTGATGTCAGCCCAAAACGTGGATAGATATGGGCGACGCCTTCCGCAACCAGGCATAATTTTAATGAACTGCCCATGCTGATTATTTCGTAATCACCAACTTTCTCAAGCATGCCATCGAGTGAATTACCACGATGTGAGCGGCTACCAGCAACTTTAAGCGTACCACCTTGCCATATTTTACTGGTAATTTTAGTGGCTACTGTGCCATCTTCCTGCTTAAACGCACCATGTCCACGCGCAGCATAGTAACTAAGGCTCTGTACCGGCACATAAATAACACCGAGTACAGAATCATGGTTCTCAATCAAGGCAATGTTGACTGTGAATTCGCCATTACGTTTAATAAACTCTCGCGTACCATCGAGCGGATCCACCAACCAATAACGCTGCCAAGATTGGCGCTCGGCAAAAGAAATTTTTGCCGACTCTTCGGATAAAATTGGAATCTCTGGCGTCAGTTTTTCTAGCCCTGCAACAATACAATGATGAGCAGCCATATCAGCCTCAGTCAATGGAGAGCGGTCTTCTTTTTCTGTCACTTCAAACTCACGCTCATAGACCTGCAAGATTTTTTCACCTGCACGCTTGGCAATTTCTATCACCGCAGGTAATAAGCGATTAAGTTCATCATTCGACATGTTGGCTATCCTTTTAATTTGTCTCGCACAATATATAAGGCAGCTATGCTACGTGCTTCACTTATCTCGCCACTGGCAAATAGTTTATCAAGCTCGCTTAGCTGCCAAGGGATTACTTCAATCTCTTCAGGTTCATCACCCTGTAAGCGACTCTCATAAAGATCTTGTGCCAATACAAGGTGTGTTTCATGGCTGAGGTAACCCGGTGCGATACTGACTGTACGCAAATGCTCAAGTGAATGTGCTGCATAGCCAATTTCTTCTCTTATTTCTCTATTAGCGGCGTCGAGCCAATCCTCTCCAGCCTCAACACGGCCTTTCGGCAAGGCCAACTCATATCGATGAACACCGGCATTGTATTCGCGAATGAGTAAAACGGTATCGTTATCCAGCATCGGTACGATTAAGACGGCACCCGCTGATGAGCTGAGCAAGCGCTCATATTCGACCGTAACACCATTACTGAACTCTAGTTTCAAGGCTTCAATTTTAAACAAACGAGTTTTAGCAAGAGTCGATTTATCAATGATACGTGGCAGCGTCTTCGGCATAGTGTCTGAGCTATCCTCACACTGGTGAATTTGCCAGTATGTTTATTGGCATGAAGTTGATGCTGTTTTAAGACTGCCCTAATAAACCAGGCTCACAGCAATCAGCAAGGGAAAATTACTTAATATAAGTCTGCCGAATATGTTGGCGAATTATGTTCAGCAATAAACTAACTGGCCTTTTTCTTCGCCCATTGCTCGTGACGTCCATCCCACTTTTTAAAACGCTTACGGCAATACTTGTCGAGCTCTTTATCATTACGAAAGTGTAGCTTGAAGCTTTCTTCTGCTGGTTGGTCATATTCACAAAAATCGTTAGTGTGGTCACGACAAATTTGTGGTCGCGTGTCGTAGGTGCCACAACGACCATCAGGCAGTAAATGATTACATTTCTGTGGAATCATTAAATACCAGCCGTCATCATCTTTATAAATCTCCAAATCACCGTGAGATATGACCCACATCAGATGATCAAAATCTTTCTTCGACTTGGGGGTATCAATTTCCTGTGTGACATAACTGCAACATTTGCTACCTTGGCAAAAGCCGCATTTATTTTCGGAGGTAATTTCAGGCTTGATCGGAATGATCTTTGCCACTTTAGCTTTTCTAGCCATATTTAGTTTTAAACTTTTCTGTACAGTTGCGAACCCTGCAATTCAAATTCTTTGGCTTTTTCTGCCATCCCCTCTGCCAGCACTTTATCGTCATCGAGCCCCATTTGTTTAGCATAATCACGCACTTCTTGGCTAATTTTCATCGAACAAAAATGTGGCCCACACATGGAACAAAAGTGCGCTACTTTAGCGGAATCTTTGGGTAAGGTTTCATCATGATATTCACGCGCGCGATCCGGATCGAGGCCAAGATTGAATTGATCTTCCCAACGGAATTCAAAGCGCGCTTTTGATAAGGCATTGTCACGTACTTGTGCGGCTGGATGGCCTTTTGCCAGATCAGCAGCGTGGGCTGCAATTTTATAGGTAATAACGCCTTCTTTGACATCGTCTTTATTCGGCAAACCAAGGTGTTCTTTTGGTGTGACATAGCACAACATGGCAGTGCCAAACCAGCCAATCATCGCGGCACCTATACCCGACGTGATATGGTCATAACCAGGCGCGATATCTGTTGTTAGCGGCCCAAGCGTATAAAAGGGGGCTTCATCGCAGCATTCTAACTGCTTATCCATATTTTCTTTAATCAAATGCATCGGCACATGACCCGGGCCTTCAATCATGGTTTGAATGTCATGCTTCCAGGCAATCTTAGTTAGCTCACCCAGCGTCTCCAATTCACCGAACTGCGCCGCATCATTGGCATCGGCAATAGAACCAGGGCGCAAGCCATCACCTAGTGAAAACGATACGTCATAGGCTTTCATGATTTCACAAATATCTTCGAAATGGGTATAGAGAAAATTCTCTTTATGATGCGCCAAACACCACTTGGCCATAATCGAACCGCCACGTGAGACTATGCCTGTCATTCGTTTTGCCGTTAATGGCACATAACGTAATAACACACCTGCATGAATGGTGAAATAATCGACACCTTGTTCGGCCTGCTCGATTAAGGTATCGCGGAATAATTCCCAGGTCAGGTCTTCGGCTTTGCCATCGACTTTTTCCAGGGCTTGGTAGATGGGCACGGTACCAATAGGCACGGGGGAGTTACGTAATATCCATTCGCGTGTTTCGTGAATATTTTTACCGGTAGATAAATCCATTACGGTATCTCCGCCCCAGCGAATCGACCAGGTCATTTTTTCTACTTCTTCTTCAATGGATGACGTGACGGCTGAATTGCCAATATTACCGTTGATCTTCACTAAGAAATTACGGCCAATAATCATTGGCTCTACTTCGGGGTGATTAATGTTCAGTGGAATAATCGCGCGGCCACGAGCCACTTCATCACGGACAAACTCGGGGGTCACATGGGCAGGAATTGAGGCACCAAACGATTCGCCTTTAACCTCTGAGCTGACTGCCGCGACTTGATCGCGCCGCTGATTCTCACGAATGGCAACGTATTCCATTTCTGGTGTAATAATGCCGCGCTTGGCGTAATGCATTTGGCTGACATTGGCGCCAGCCTTGGCGCGACGTGATGGCCGTTGCGCAGTAAACCGAATGGCGGCTAAGTCAGGGTTCTCAGCTTGGCGGCGACCATATTCAGAGCTAATCTGTTCTAGTATCTCGGTGTCACCACGCTCTTCTATCCATGCGTTACGCATCGGCACTAGGCCATTACGCACGTCGATTTTGACATTTGGATCGGTATAAGGACCCGATGTGTCATACACAACGACTGCGGGATTGTGCTCAACGCCTACGGTCAGTGGGGTATCGCTTAGGCTGATTTCACGCATTGGCACCTGGATATCGGGCCGTGAGCCTTCGACATAGATTTTACGTGAATTGGGAAAATTTTTGATGGCAGCCTGATCGACCTGTGCTGTCTGACTTAATATGCGCTCTGGTGCGTTCATGGTCATGCTCCTAAAAGTAATGTACATCAGGGGGCATAAAAAGACTTGGTAAAGAAAGAACTCAGGCAGGTAAGCGACTAGCTGCTTCCCTCCGCCGGTCTTAACCGGGTCAGGTTCAATGGGTCTTTCTCAGCCTAGCATTCCTGCCTAAGGCACCCCCGCAACACTTGTTGCGGTATAGGATACCATCCTGTACTCCGTCAAGGTGATAATATCGGGTTCAGCTTGTCTGTCTGCGTTCACGGCTAGGCGCTTTTTCGAAGGCTTGGTGGCTCCAAGTCGAGAGAAAAGCAACGCCGTCCGTGGGCACAGACAGACAAGCCCTTCGGGCGCCACAGGGAAGCCGTTCTGCGGTGTTACGCTTTCTTGACGTGGCTCCGCTATGCGCTTCGAAAGCGCGCCGTGCAGAACAACTTTCCTGTGACGCTGAACCCGATATTATCACCTTGACGGAGTACTGCCTGACAAATCACACAAACCTTATCGCTAAGCTGGCGTCCTATGGCCAGGCTAGCTAGAATAGCAACTCTTTGGATCGCGAATTTTTGGTGATGATGATGGAATTGGCGCAAGCTCGGTTTAATATGATTGAACAGCAAATACGCCCTTGGGACGTGCTCGACCAGCGTGTGTTGGATTTGTTGGAGACGCTGCCACGTGACACCTTTGTCAACGATAGCAATAAACCACTGGCCTATGCTGATATCAATATTGCGTTGGACCATGGCGAAGTAATGATGTCGCCCAAACTTGAAGCACGCATGGTGCAAACACTGAACATCCAGCACGCCGAGCGCGTACTCGAAGTAGGCACAGGCAGTGGCTATGTCACGGCTATGCTGGCTAACATAGCCGCGCATGTCACCAGCATCGATCTTCATGAAGACTTCTTGGCACAAGCCAAATCACGCCTTGATCATCACGGCATCAGTAATGTCACCCTTGAGCAGGGTGATGCCTCAAATGGCTGGAAAACTGACGCAGAAAGCTACGATGTCATCGCTGTAACGGGCTCGTTGCCACAATATATCGACGCCTTTGCGCAAAGTCTCAATGTCGGTGGGCGCTTGTTTGTCATTGTTGGCCAAACTCCCATTATGGAAGCTTTACTCGTTACCCGCGTGACCATGGACGAATGGGTGAAACAAAGCTTGTTTGAAACAGACTTAGCACCACTGAAAAATGCTAAAACGCCGTCCAGTTTCATATTTTAGGCGGCGCATTTTAATCACTAAGTGCACTGTTTCTAGAGTGGAAGTGTCAGTTCGCATGCTGATCTTACTTGCTGCGTTTGGCCTGTCTTGCCATGCTAACGCCGTTAATCTTGAAGAAATTCTTGCGCTTGCTTTAGTCAATGACCCGCAGGTCAACCAAGCCGAGGCAGCTTATAATGCCGCTTTAGAGTCGCGACCACAGGCGCGGGCAAATTTTTTACCTAATATCAACCTCAACGCCAACACCACCGATAATTCACAAGACCGCCAATTCGATATTGGTCAATTTGGTGGCAACGAAGACTTTAACTCACATGGCTATACGCTAAACCTGACACAGCCTGTATACAATCGCGATGCGATCATACAGCGGCGCCAGACCGATGCCATTGTTGGCGAAGCCGAGGCCAATTTTGCTGGCGCTAAACAAGAGCTGATCGTGCGTGTCGCCGAGCGTTACTTTGATGTATTGGCCGCACAAGACAATGTTACGTTTGCCAAGGCCGAAAGAAAAGCTATCGCGCGCCAACTTGATCAAACCAATGAGCGATTTGATGTCGGCCTGATTCCTATTACCGATGTTCACGAAGCACAAGCGAGCTATGATTTATCTATTGCTGATGGCATCGATGCTGACAATACGTTACTAAGTGCGTATGAAGGCTTGCGTGAGGTCACTGGCAACTATCACGGTGTTCTGGCTGCCTTAATTGCCAACACCCCTCTACCTTCGCCTGATCCTGATAATATTGAGCGCTGGGTTGAAGTTGCGCTCAACGAAAATCTTAACGTACAGGCCACGCAATTTGCCAGCGAAAATTTACGCCATGCCATAGATCGTGCAAAATCTGGCCACTACGCTACCGTTGATATTGTCGCCAGTCAGTCTAATAACGTTTCTGGTGGTGGTAGCCTCGGTGGTAGCGAAATCGATAGCACAGCGTTAAGCTTGCAGTTTAATGTACCGCTTTACCAAGGCGGACGAATTCGATCACAAACACGTGAGGCACTGGCACGCCTTAACGAAGCAAGCCAGCAACTTGAACAACAACGGCGTAGCACGGTACGTCAGGTTAGGGAATCGTATTTGGGAGTGCTAGCAAGCATCAGCCGTATTAATGCATTAAAACAAGCTGAAAAATCCAGCCAGAGTGCTCTGCAAGCTAATGAAGTAGGCCTGGAAGTTGGTACTCGTACCACGGTCGATGTGCTCGATGCGAGACGGATATTATTTCGTGCTAAACGTGATCGCGCGCGGGCGCGTTATGATTATATTTTGAACACGCTGCGTCTAAAACAAGCCGCAGGCGCACTGACCAACAATGATATTCGTGAGGTGAATCGCTGGTTAAGGAAGCCCTAAAGCAAGTCATGATTGTTTTACGCTGGCTAAAATCGCTCCAATTGGTTGCGAAGATCACAGCAAGAGAGCGACTATTGCCGCTCACTTCGAAACCAATTGCAACGACTTTATCTCAGCCTAAATTCACCCAGACTTATTCAGAGCTTCCTTAAGCGGATAAATTGGTAAAGCCGCTAAATATTCTTCCCTATTCAACTGGCAATTGAATCCAATTGCTTGGCAATTAAGGCTACTACCGCATTGACTGCTCCACGGTTTTCTTCAACAACCCACCGTCCCTGCTCGCCAGCATTGTCTCGTAGATTGGGCTCTTGCAAAAATTCAATCACAGCCAAACCAAGCTCGTTAGCATCCATGACTCGTCGTGCCGCACCCTTGTCCAATAGCAATTCACTAATATATTCAAAATTATGCGTGTAAGGACCAATTATCACAGGCAAACCCACGGCAGCGGGTTCTAATAAATTATGCCCACCTATTGGCACCAGGCTACCCCCTACAAATGCGACATCTGCCGCTGCATAAAACATCGCCAGTTCACCCATGCTATCACCGAGAAAGACATGGGTATCATCCGAACATATAGTGTTAGCACTGCGCCGTATAACGTTTAAGCCATGCTTTTGACAAAGCGATTCCACTTTGTCAAAGCGTTCTGGATGACGCGGCACTAACACTAACAGCGCCTCAGGCACAGTTTTTTGAACAAGATCAAAACTTTGTAAAATCTGCTCATCCTCACCATCATGTGTGCTGGCAGCAATCCAGACCGAGCGACTGTTTCCCCAGACACGGCGCAGTGCTTCTGCCTCCTCAAGTTGGCTCGATGCAATGCTGATATCAAATTTAACATTTCCCGTCATAAACACGCGCTTGTGTGGGACACCCAAGGCAATAAATCGCTCAGCATCGGCGGATGTTTGTGCAGCGACTACATTCAGACAGCGTAAAGTTTTTCCTGTCAGGCTCGCAAAACGGCCATAAGAATGTGCTGAACGATGTGATAAACGCGCATTAATCAGCATTAAAGGAATTGATTCAAGCGCAGCATAATAGTAGAGATTTGGCCAGATCTCGGTTTCCATAATCAAGCCTATACAGGGCTTGCTACGCTTGAGGAAACGCTTCACCGCAAAAGGTAAATCATAGGGTAAATAAGAATGTGTGACGTGGTCGCCGAGGCTCTGCTTAAGACGGTCAGCGCCTGTAGACGTCATGGTGGTTACTAACACCGGCGTATCGGGGTAACGATTAATAATTTGTTTTAATAGAGGCACTAGTGCCTGCACTTCGCCAACCGAGACGGCGTGCAACCAAATAGGTGCAACAGAAAAAACCGGCGCCTGACCAAAGCGTTGACCTAGGCGCTGCTGCCATACGGGATGAATTTGCTGCGACCAAAGTGCTCGCCACCATAAGCGCAGCTCAAAGAAAATGACGATGGGTAGGGCAAGTAACGTATAGAGGTGACGCATTTGTAGTCTGCTTGGCTAAACCAAAAAGCTGTATTGTTAGCTAGGTATTGGGCACGTCTGCCCAACTATCTGGCAGTGCAAAAGAATAACGTATGCTAGCATAGCACGCTGATCCTTAACGCTTCTTAAGATACTTGAAACACACGCAACTTTATCACCCTCGTCATTGGCTATCGTGGCTCGTCGTGGCCATTATCCGTATCATTGCACTGCTACCTGCTAGAGCATTGATGCGTTTCGGGTCACCACTAGGTCGCTTGCTTCACCGATTGATTCACCGACGTCGGCGGATCGCTCAAAACAATCTACAACGTGCCTTCCCAGAGAAAAAACCTGAGGACATTGATATCCTCGTTCATGCGCATTTTCAAGCACTCGGCATAATGGTGATGGAGATGTTAATCAGCTGGTGGAAACGTGGCGATCAGATCCCGGCAAAAATAGAAATTACCGGACAAGAATATCTGCAAAAAGCGCTTGCTAAAGGCAAAGGCGTGCTGTTAGTCGGTGGACACTTCACCTCTGTAGAGCTCGGTGGTGCCTTACTGCAACGTGAGACCCGATTTGATATTCACGGCATGTATCGGCCACATAGAAATCCGGTTTTCGAGGCTATTGTTGAAAAAGGTAGAAGTCATTGGTTTGACGCGATGATAGCCCATGACAATGTTAAACAAATGCTGCGCAGTTTAAAAAAGGGGTTTATTGTCTGGTATGCGCCAGACCAAGCTTATGCTGGTCGAAGCAGTATTCAAGTGCCTTTTTTTGGCCATAATGTCGCGACCAACCCCGGCACATCACGCATAGCCAAAATCAGTGGTGCGCCAGTAATCCCTTATTTTCCGATTCGCAAATCAAATGGCCTTGATTATGAGTTGCGGTTATTGCCCGCAATGGAAAATTTTCCCAGTGATGATTTGACTGAGGATGCTTCGAGAATAAATCAATTGATTGAAAGCATAGCAAGAGAATATCCAGAACAATATTACTGGGTGCACCGTCGTTTTAAATATTCAGATAAGCCGATCAAATAAAGCTGCTGCAAGCTTACAGGCTAAGTAGCTATATACCCTTGTATTAACTGACGCCAATTATCAAATTCAAAATGAAAATTAGGGGTTTTTTGTTTAAATTTAAGCAATGACCGTTGTAATCGTTCAATATTGTCTAGTTTCCACAGTTCACCTGATTTTATCGCGCCTTTATCAAAATCCAGCACAAACAATTCTTGCTGTTGATTAATGAGAATATTGCTGGCGTTGAGATCAGCGTGATAAACACCCTGCTGGTGAAAATGTTTAATGCACGCACCAATAGCCTGCCATTGATCAGAGACAAGAGCTGATTCAAACAAGTATTGTGCAAGCGTTTTAGCATTCTCTATTTGTACCGTGACGAGATCTGCCCGATAAAAACACTGTTTGATCACAACACGAGCCGCGATAGGTTGCGGCACCGGCAGGCCTTTTTTTCTCATCATCGCTAACAAATGCCATTCTCTAAACGCGCGCGTGATCTCTGCGTTACAACCGTAGTATCGATCATGTATAAAGCGTGCTAACAAGCCCCCGCGCAGATAATGTTTAACGACCAGGGAATGGTCTTCATAGCGAACAAACTTTGCTTCTCCTCGCCCTTGACGGTCGATATTATCGATATTTAAATCATTATTAAAACCGGCTGCAAAGAATTTGGCGCAATTCTCACTTGCCAAATACGCCTCATCAAATAAGATATACTGATTGCCGGATTGAATGACTTGACTCATTTTTAGCCTTATACCCACATGGGGTAACCAGCTTAGCACAGCGCACAGCAGTGAATAATTGTGAGATACACTCTATATGGATAAGCCGATGAATGAGGTAATGACCCCCATTTCTTTTGGTGAGCTAATTGATAAAATCACCATTCTTGAAATCAAGTCTGAACGCATCACAGATGAAGCTAAATTGAAAAATATACGTTATGAACTTGGGCTATTGAGCTCTGTGTGGCAGCAACATAACAATGATAAAACTGATATTTCCCCGCAATGGAAAGCATTACGCGAAATAAATAGTAAACTTTGGGTTATTGAAGATGATATACGTGATCTTGAGCGTGGTGGCGATTTCGGTGAACCGTTTATCGCTTTGGCACGAGCCGTCTATTTGACCAATGATGAGCGCTCCAACGTTAAGCGAGATATTAATCTTGCACTAGGCTCAACAGTGGTAGAAGAAAAATCTTATGCGAACTATTCATGACCCAGACAATGAATTAGGCAGTAACTCAGCCAACATCTCATCCACTTTCGAAATTACCTCGTCAACCTCAATTAACGACATCACTCCCGGCACTTCTATTTTTCTTCCCCACTTTAATTGAGAAGGCTGCTTATTTAGGAATTTCTCTGCTGCCTTAGCGTAGGCATCGATACACCAATGACGGCTATGATAAGGGCCTGAACGCTGAGGATCGGTTGCCGCATACAAACCCAGTACCGGTGTGCCGACTGCATTGGCAATATGTGCCGGGCCAGAGTCAGGGCTCACTAAAAAAAGAGCATTATGTAATATCGCCACCATCTGCTCTAGCGTATCTTTGCCAATAATATTACGCAGCCTGCAGTGCATTTTTTTTTCTATTGCCAACCCAAGCGTAGCCTCAAGTGCACTTCTACCACCACACAGCACGACTTCAAGCCCATGTTCAACAATCAAATGATCGGCCACGGCAGCATAGCCTGCAGCCGTCCAGTTACGTAGAGCATGACTTGATGCAGGGCTAATGACCACATAAGGTCGACCGGGCGGGATTAAGCCCTTGGCGACATCCATAGCCGTTGCTGATATTGGCATCTTATAATCGACTTTATCGACTGTAATATTTAGCGGTTGCAAAAAACTCAATAATGCTTCAAGCACATGTTGCTGCGGAACATGCGCAATCGATCGGTTAATGACTAGGGTATGCGCCTCCTTCGACCTTTCTTTATCAAAACCAATCTTTATTGGCGCCTTCACCATTGCCGCAATTAAATTTGCGCGTAGTGACAACTGCATATGCAGCAAAACATCAAATTGACAGCCTCGCAAAATAGAAAACAATCGCCAATATTCTGCTATCCCTGCTGCCTTATTAAAAGCAATAAACTCGACCCCAGAAAGATTGGGCAACAGCTTTTTCTCGAATTCGCCGATGATCCAACTGATTTTACAATCAGGCCAGGCTTTTCGTATAGCACTGATAACGGGCAAAACATGAGTAACATCACCCAGCGCTGATAGACGCAGCAAACAGATATGTTTTGGCTTAATTTTTATAGACATTATTTAAGTGCTTACACTGCTTAACTTAACCATTCTACCTCCCAACACTAAAATAATAACAGCCTGACAGGGGTAAGCTGCCAAGGCAGCATATCGTATATAATTGCAGATGGATTTATTTCAAATAAAGCGATCGGCATGCACGCCCAACGGCATCTTTTCTTTATCACCCAAAATTACTCGTATTCGATACTGCGCCCATTGCAACACGCTATTCGGGTGCGTGGTGGCGAAGTAGCATGGTTGCTGGCGGGAAAAGAATTGAATTACGACTACCTACGCGATGATGAGCATCGAATTTATAGTATAGAAGAAGCCATAAACTACGCACCTGACGCCTGTTACGCGCCAGGCAATGACATCCCGGATATGATTCCAGGGATTAAAGTTAATCTATCGCATGGTTTTAATGTCGATGGCAAGCCTAATCATTTTACCATTCGTGGATTTTTTGACCTTTATTGTACGCAAGGCTCAGACACTACACGCCCTTTTCAACAGCTTGCTAAAAAGCACGGCTATTTTAGAGTAGTTGAAACTGGCTGGCCTAAGCTTGACCCTCTATTTAGCAATACCTATACCAAGGTTCAAACTGAACAGCCCACCATTTTGTACGCATCAACTTTTTCCAAACGGCTCACCTCAGCGCCTCACTTAATAAGCCAAATCAAACAATTAGCTAATGTTAATAAAAATTGGCGCTGGTTGGTAACACTACACCCTAAAATGAAGCCCGAGGTAGTGGCTGCTTATAAGGCAATACAGAGCGATAATCTGCGCTATATTGAGAGCGATGACTTAATCCCCGTATTGTTGCAGGCCGATGCGATGTTATGCGATACCTCATCCATCATGCATGAATTTCTGCTAACGCAAAAACCGGTGGTCACGTTTAAAAATAAGATCAAAAATCCTTATCTTCTTAATACCAACAACGCAGATGAAATAGTAGATATGATTACACAGGCACTTTCAAGACCTGAAGAACTCATGCAAGCGATCAAGCGTTATACAAAAATCATACATCCGCGCACCGATGGAAAATCAAGCGCCAGAGTGCTAGATGCAGTCGAATGGTTTCTCAGCGAGGGACACAAAGGCCTTAGAAAGAAATACCTTAACCCGCTACGACGCTATAAAATACGAAAAAAGTTTTGTTGAATACGCATTAGGTAGCGACCAACCCCTGAAAATAGTCGATAAATTTATCCACTGTTTTTTCAAGCGACACATTATTTAGTTTTTTCATCTTCACGCATGGCCCATGCACCTGCGTACTTATTAAAGGTGTATTGCGCGTAGATTATGGCCATTAAAAAACCGCGCCCACCATCAACTATCCCCAAGCGCAATATATAAATCTGGAAGAATACCCAAACTGACCTCAGTGCCGCGACAACGAGCCCGCCACCGTAACAGCCCGCTTTATATCGCTTTTCAGCGCCGAGGTTGGCATACAAACTTGTTTTGTCCAGCAAATGCTTGAAATCACGGTTTGAATAATGCAACAAGCGATTTTTTAGCTTAGACGTTTTGCCTTTGGGCAGGATGACCTTTTCATGGACTAAATCATCACTAAATCGTGCGCCTTCTCGCCGAAATAAACGTTCAACAAAACGGGCGCTGCGACCATAATCAAGTTGTTTACCAAATAACATCACCGCCCATTGAATCTTAAAGGACACTTCTACAGGTGATGTGGCAAGTATGGTTTGAATTTCACCTGCAAGCTCCGGTGTAAGGACTTCATCAGCATCGATAGACAAGACCCAGTCATACATGGTCATATCGAGAGCGCGTTGCTTTTGCGGGCCATAACCTGGCCAATCCGTAATGTAAACTTTATCGGTGTAGGTTTGCGCAATAGCTACCGAATTATCAGTGCTGCCACTGTCCAACACAATGATCTCGTCTGCGATATCGGCGACTGAGCGCAAACATCGATCAAGCCGGTCTTGTTCATTTTTTGTAATAATAATGACTGATAATTGATATGACACCGTGTTTTCTCTAATATTTCTAAACAAACCAGGTAATTAATCATGCTGACATATAGTAAGAAGTAACACAAAATGCAATTTCCTGTACAAATATTACTAAGCAGCATCTACCTCACTACTCTGCAAGCTCTGCTCAGAGGATTGCCATGTTTTTGCAGACAAGGCTACGGTCAACAATAATAAATAAATAACCGTACCGTAACCATAAAGTTCGTTGTGAAAGAACTGTATGGGCAGATAACCAAAAGAAACAACGACTGCCGCTTTCACAACCGCACAATTTTCTTTCATCGTTCTATGTATAGAGCGGTATAGGTTAACAAGTAACACGGCGCCGCAGAGCATAAATATGCCAAAGAAAACTGCGCCCCATTCTACTAATATCTGTAAATAACTATTGTGAAAATCCCATGGAAATAAGACTGCAAGAGCGTACTGTTGTTGATAACTAACTGATTGACTAAAAAAGTGATCTAGAAATAATGATTCTACCTGAGAATAACCTGCTCCAAACCAAAATTGTTTCTGTGAGAAATCCCACCCTGCTTGCCATAGTTGAAGTCTCGCGTTATTGGAAAAATTAGCGCTAAAATCAAATATTGATTTAGCTTCATGTATAAACTCACTCTCACCGAAAAAAAATAGTGATGTAACAATAACAATGGCAATAATGATAAAAAATCGTCTATAGAATAGAAGGCTGAACACCACCATACCAAGAAAACACCCTAGCCAGGCTCCACGAGCGGCGCTCATTAGTAGCCCAGCGCTTAATAATAGTAGCGATAGAAATAGTACCCAGAACCAATTGCTATATTGCTGCCTAAAATGCTCGTCAAATAAAAATACTATTAATGTCAATATAACAATAACTAGCATATCTGCGTTACGCAGAATAAAGTGAAAACCTTCAAAGTTCCCTAACACTCTTTGCTCAGGCTGGCTAAATCCATAAAGAGTAGCTATTAGCGCAGACACCCACACAGCAACAAGCAAACCCATTGAGGCATTTTTGTTACGAGCTACCAAGATAATGGCTATAGGCAAAATGAAAAACTTAAAACGCGTTAGATATTGCCCTATTTCGTAGATTCCACCTGCTTCAGTTAACGCTGACAGCGGTATCCCTATTAAAACGGGTATTAAAAAAAGCACCCACCACGGGTAATCGCGCAACGATCTCAAGCCAAGCCGCCAAAGCAAAACCACGGAACATAAATAAGCCAACCCACAAAAAATATTGATACCCGCTTTAGAAATAAAGCTAAATAAAAACAGGGCAACGAGCAATAAATATACAGCTTTAGATAAAAGTGGGTATTCAGCCAATGCCTTATCTACGGCAAAACTACTTTGTAGACGGGTAATATTAATACGTTTTCCCCTGTTGCGAGAATATTGATTCTTATCGGGAACAATTCTAGCAGGTTGTTGAAAAAGTCTCAGGTGAGTGCGCAACAAGGTGGCATGACCGCAGGCAATAAATCCTGGCATTGCTAAATCCTTAATAAACCCACAGGGTTATAAAGGCAAAATTCGAGGGTATAGCGTCGTATCGTGCCATATGAGGCTTTTTCCGCATCTTGTTAGAAACTCAATATCACCAGTGTAGAACCATGACACTATAAATAACTATAGAGAAATCTAACTCTGCTCAACCAATACGTAGTCAGCGCCGCAGTATGGGCACTTTGTCTCGCCTTTTTCTTCAACTTGCAAAAATACGCGCGGATGCGAGTTCCATAAACTCATGCCAGGCATGGGGCAATGTAATGGCAAGTCTGCCTGGGTCACTTCATAACGGTTTTGCGCGTTCGGCTCAATAAGATCGGTGTTGCCCGATGTATTTCCCGGTGTATTCATCTGTACCAAAACACTCTCTCCAAATGACTTAAAGCCATAGTTATAGCGCCAGGCCAGTACTCCAACAACCTTGTATTGATAGGTTCAGAGCCAGCCAAATGTACCAATACAAGGCTTGTTGCACCCCGAGGGCACGTAGCCTTGTCAAGGGCTGCAACGCCGTAGTGGTACATTTGGCTGGCCCCCTTCGGGCGAGCCAAGAAGCAGCCATCTGCGTTGTTGCACTTACTTGAGCTAGAATAACTAGCCCTGCGTAAGCGCGCCTAGCATCTGACTGCTTCTTGGTTCGCTGAACCTATCAATACAAGGTTGTTGGAGTACTATTTGTTAACGTAACGCAACCATTGTGCATGCTCACTACGACGCCCATGAACCTGATCAAAGTATAACGCTTGTAATTCTTCGGTTACTGGACCACGACCACCCTGACCAATGGCGCGACCATCAAGCTCGCGAATGGGCGTTACTTCGGCTGCACTGCCGGTAAAAAAGGCCTCATCAGCAATATAGACGTCATCACGGCTAATACGTTTTTCTATCACCTCATAGCCTGATTCACGCGCCAAGGTAAACATGGTATCACGCGTAATACCAGCCAAGGCAGAGCTCAAATCTGGCGTATACAGGACATTATTTTTTATGATGAAAATATTTTCGCCACTGCCTTCGGCAACGAATCCATCGACATCAAGCAACAAAGCCTCATCACAACCAACTGCCAAGGCTTCGCTCAGTGCCATCATTGAATTAACATAATTACCATTGGTCTTGGCACGGCACATGGTGATGTTGGTACGATGGCGTGTATACGAAGAGGTCCGTACTCGGAGACCATTGACCATATTCTCTTCGCCCATATAAGAGCCCCAGGCCCAGGCGGCGACAATGACATGGGTTTTTAGATTATCGGCGCGCAGCCCCATGCCTTCGGAGCCATAAAAGCACATTGGGCGGATATAGCCTGAATCCAGATTATTTTCAGCAACCGCCTGAATAACAGCCGCATTGATTTCATCCTTGCTATAAGGCATAGGCATATTAAGAATATGCGCTGAATCAAATAAACGGTCGGTGTGCTCTTGCAGTCGAAAAATCGCAGCACCTTTTTCTGTTTTATAGGCACGTAGGCCTTCAAATACCCCTAAACCATAATGTAGGGTATGCGTTAAAACATGTATCTTGGCCTCACGCCAAGGTACTAGCTCGCCGTCAAACCAAATGACGCCGTCACGATCATCCATCATGGATCATTTCCTGGGTTCTGCTTGCCCATTCTGTATACCGGGACAAGCTATTGATGACACAGCACTACAAACTAGCTGTCCATTTTGCGATGGACTTCAAGCTCTGGTACTCAAATCCGTGTATTTTACCTGTATCAGACAGATAGTTTTAGTGTTTTTAACATTAAAGCGCCGATTAAAGCCTTGGCAAAAAGCCGCCGATAACCTCAGTCACAGACTTTCCACAATCGATACCGGTGCACATATCCATGGAATTTAAAGATTATCTCAAAATATTGGTTCTCAAAGAAGGCTCCGATCTGTATTTAACCACAGGTGCGTACCCCAGTATTAAAACACAGGGGGTATTAACGCCTATAGAAAGTTCACCCTTACCACCAGGTCGCGTTAAAGCCATGGCAATGGCCTTAATGGATGAAGATCAGCAAGCATCGTTTGAACAAGCGCCTGAAATGAACTTGGCAGTATCCGAACACGGTACCGGTCGTTTTCGTGTCAATATTTTTCAGCAGCGCCATGAAGTCGGCATGGTGGTACGCTCCATCAACACCGTTATCCCTAGCCTTGAAAGCCTGGGCTTGCCACAGATACTGAAAAAGCAAATTATGGAAAAACGTGGCCTGATTCTATTTGTTGGCGGGACAGGATCCGGTAAATCAACCTCCCTAGCTTCCCTCATTGATTACCGAAACACCAATAGCGGTGGTCACATTATCACTATCGAAGATCCAATCGAGTTTGTTCACAGCCATAAAAAATCGATTCTTAATCAGCGTGAGGTCGGCTTTGATACCAATAGTTACGCAGATGCACTAAAAAATACCTTACGTCAGGCACCGGACGTTATTCTCATTGGTGAAATTCGTGATCGCGAAACCATGGAGCACGCCATCGCTTTTGCTGAAACGGGTCACCTTGTATTATCAACATTGCACGCTAATAGTGCTAACCAGGCCTTTGGTCGTATTATTAATTTCTTCCCAGAAGAACGTCGCCAGCAGTTGCTATCTGATCTATCGTTGAATATGCGTGCCTTTATTTCACAGCGTCTAGTGCAAACCCTCGATGGCAAACGTACTGCAGCTATCGAAATTTTACTAGGCACACCAATAGTAAAAGATCTTATTTTGAAAGGTGAAATTGAACAAATCAAAGACATTATGACTAAGTCAGAAAATTTAGGCATGCAAACCTTTGATGCTGCGCTTTACAAGCTTTATAAGGCCAGTAAAATCTCGCTGGAAGAAGCCTTACGCAATGCCGACTCGCAGAACAATCTGCGCTTGCGTATTAGCCTTGAAGAAAAAGATGCTGGAGACAACAGCAGCAACAGTGGCTCCGCCCTTGGCCGATTATCACTGCAAAACCATGATGATGAGCCTGATCAAACAAGCTCTCTTGAAGCGCACATGACCAGTCAGGCGGGGCGTTAAAAAATTACAGTAGGGGTTAGTCCCTCCTGCGTCCACCATTGTTGCGTGGCAAGGAGCCAAAAATTAATGATGTCTTAGGCCATGATGATGGACATCATGGTGAATACGATGCACCCCAAGAGCACTTCCTCAGGAATGCTACCGTATTCCCTCAGGGCGCATCTCCCAGTGGCCGCACTTAGGGCACCGGTGCGAACGAAACGTAAGCACATGCCATAGGTGACAACAGGGCCAATCATCACTAAATAAATATTGGTCGTAATCAAGGCTGTAATCAAGCCGAAGCCCCACGCCAACAGATCAAGCATAATACTGCTGTATTCATCGCGCTAAGGCTTGCCAATATAACCACAATCACCACATTTTTTATGCTCATAACGTACCTCCTGCTTACACTGCATGAGTGTTATTTAGCTACACGTACTCCTGGTTTTAAATATAGCGATAAGCCCCCATCCAGTCTGTGACCTTGTCACCGTTACATCATCACCACGCTTTACACAACTCCATACCGTAGATAATAAAAAGGCGCAGACATAAAAAAGCCTCACCGATTTCTCAGTGAGGCCTTTTTAACGAGCTTACTTAACTAAGCAGTATGACTACATACCGCCCATGCCAGCCATAGCACCCATATCAGGTGCGTCGATACGGCCATCATCAGGTGCATCAGCAACCATACACTCAGTGGTAATAATCAAGCCAGCAATAGATGCTGCATTTTGCAATGCGCTACGAGTTACCTTGGTTGGATCAAGGATACCCATTTTCATCATATCACCGTATTCACCCGTTGCCGCATTGTAACCAAAGTTACCTTTACCTTCGGCAACCTTGTTCAACACAACAGAGGCTTCATCACCAGCATTGGTAACGATCTGACGCAGTGGCTCTTCCATAGCACGGCGCGCAATAGCAATACCCACGTCCTGATCCGTATTGTCGCCTTTAAGATCAGCAATGCCTGCAATCATACGCACCAACACTGTACCACCACCGGCAACGATACCCTCTTCAACCGCAGCGCGCGTGGCGTGCAGTGCATCGTCAACACGGTCTTTCTTTTCTTTCATTTCCACTTCAGTTGCAGCGCCCACTTGAATCACGGCCACACCACCAGAAAGTTTGGCAATACGCTCTTGTGCTTTTTCACGGTCGTAGTCTGACGTTGCTTCTTCCATCTGCGAACGAATTTGATTGACACGGCCTTCGATGTCTGCACTCTTGCCAGCACCATCAATAAGCGTAGTTGCTTCTTTAGTGATCAGAATGCGTTTAGCAGAGCCTAAATCGTCAAGCGATACATTTTCAAGGCTCATGCCCAGTTCTTCAGTAATTACTGTGCCGCCAGTCAAGATAGAGATATCTTCAAGCATGGCTTTACGACGATCACCAAAACCCGGTGCTTTAACCGCACAGACTTTAACAATGCCGCGCATGTTATTAACAACTAAAGTTGCTAGCGCTTCGCCTTCAATATCTTCAGCAATGATAAACAATGGACGGCCTGCTTTAGCAACGGCTTCCAATGTTGGAATCAAATCACGAATATTGGTGATTTTTTTATCGTGCAACAAAATATACGGATTTTCTAACTCTGTGGTCATGTTTTCTTGATTGGTGACAAAATAAGGTGACAAATAGCCACGATCAAATTCCATCCCTTCAACAACGTTGAGGTCATTATCTAGACCAGTGCCTTCTTCAACAGTAATAACGCCTTCTTTACCTACTTTAGCCATTGCATCGGCAATGATGCCACCGATCTCAAGGTCAGAGTTAGCCGAAATAGTGCCGACCTGGGCAATAGACTTCTCATCAGTACAAGGCACTGAAATTTCTGCTAATTTTTCCACTGCAGCGCGAGTAGCCTTGTCAATGCCACGTTTAAGATCCATTGGGTTCATGCCAGAAGCAACGGCTTTTAGGCCTTCACGTACAATAGCTTGAGCCAATACCGTAGCAGTCGTGGTGCCGTCACCCGCAGTGTCAGAAGTTTGTGAAGCCACTTCCTTGACCATCTGTGCGCCCATGTTTTCCAGTGCATCAGGTAACTCAATTTCTTTAGCTACCGTAACACCATCTTTGGTGATAGTAGGCGCACCAAAGCTCTTGTTTAATACAACGTTACGACCCTTAGGACCTAGCGTTACCTTTACTGCGTTGGCGAGAATATTGACACCTCTTGCCATGCGAAAACGTGCGTCTTCACCAAAAAATACTTCTTTAGCAGCCATGATTATTTCCTCTTAAATTCTGGTTTTCATCAGCGTGATTAAATAGCCTTAGCCTTCAACCACACCCATGATGTCTTCTTCTTTCATCATCAACAGCTCTTCGCCATCAACTTTGACTTCATTGCCGGAATACTTGCCAAATAAGATCTTGTCACCAACTTTGACATCCATCGCGCGGACTTCACCATTTTCCAATATCTTACCGTTACCTGCAGCAAGCACTTCGCCTTGTGAAGGTTTCTCAGCTGCGTTACCAGGAATGACGATCCCGCCAGCGCTTTTCAGCTCTTCTTCGGAACGACGAACCAAAACCCGGTCATGTAATGGGCGAATGTTCATTTTCTTTCTCCTAAAATACCGTTAATAATCAAACAGTTAAATACTGTGCTTAGAACAATAGCCACATAAGCTAGCGATTGTTAGCACTCACCCTTGTTGAGTGCTAACAATGATAGGGGCGAAACAGACAGAGTCAAGGGTTTAGCAGAAAATAAATCGATTGCCCGATAAAATTCTGGGCCGCCCGATAACATTCCAGGACACACTGAATCAATCGTCTTCGCGTCGATACTCACCTTCGATTGTCGCTGGGCCCGATTCTGATTGGCCTGAGCGATTTGACTGTTCACTGGGTGGCCCACTATCCGGCGCTACTGAAACGCTAAAACGCTTAATCACTGCCATAATCAAGCTACGTCGCAACGGCGTAATGAGGCACAAAAACCCCAGCGTGTCGGTGAAAAACCCGGGTGTCAGCAATAACACACCACACAGCAGCAAGACCACGCCTTCCATCATCTCCAAAGCGGGCACTTGCCCAGCAGCAAAGCTGGCTTGCACACGACGCAGCGTGGCCAGACCTTGTGCACGCAATAGCAGGGTGCCAAGCACTGCGGTAAACACCACCAGGGCAATTGTTGGCAAGGGGCCAATCACGCTGCCAACTTTCACCAACAGGTAAATCTCGACCAGCGGTACGACGATAAAGAGAGCTAGCAATAACATAGTGTAGTGTCTCATACTCAATGCGGAGTTAGAAAGCCATTAACGCCACGAGTACAAGGCGCAGCCCGCCGCAAAGGGTGGCCTTCCTTTGCAAGGGCTGCAACGCCGTAATCGTGGCGTTAATGGCTTCCCTTCGGGCGCAACGAGA